>LUTY01001361.1 GCA_001640045.1 Candidatus Thiomargarita nelsonii
AAGTCTCTTTTGTGTTATTTGTGTCATATTATATTACAAAAATAATTGTGCAAGGTACGCCTTGCACTCCTGATGATCCGATGTCTGCTGAGTCCATGGACGTCCAAGATAAATCTTGGACTCCTACCAAAAAAACGAGCGTTATGAAATTTTTAGAGAAAGGTAGTGATGTACCGAGCGTGATTTCAAAAGCACTTATACAAACCATTTTAGAGCAACATGCCTTACCTTGGTATAGTATGCATGGCATTTCACATTGGGCGCGTGTTTTTGAAAATGGATGTCAATTGGCACAATTGACAGGGGCAAAGATTGAAGTCGTTCAATTGTTTGCAGTATTCCATGATTCAAAGTGTGAACATGACGCTAGAGATTTTAAGCATGGACAACATGGTGCTGACTATGCTGCCACCCTGCGAGGCACCCTGTTCAATCTTTCAGATGAAGACTTTGATTTACTTTACACCGCTTGCGCTCATCATACAGATAGTCTCACGCAGGGTGACATTACGGTTCAAACTTGCTGGGATGCTGATAGACTTGATCTTGGACGAGTTGGCATCCGCCCTAATCCCAATTATCTTTGTACAAACGCTGCTAAAGAAGCGGATATGATCTCTTGGGCAAATCAACGCGCTATAGAAAACTTTATACCAAAATGGGTTCATAAAAAATGGGGGTATAGCAAAAAAGCGGCTCAAAAAAAACGTTTTTTAAACGGACGCGGAGCGTCCAGGCATGCATTCCCACGCAGAGCGTGGGAACGAGGAATAAATTAACTAGGAGTCCAAGATTTATCTTGGAAGATTTTTCGCCCAATTGGT
>LUTY01001362.1 GCA_001640045.1 Candidatus Thiomargarita nelsonii
CGTCGGGACAGGCTTAATGGCATTGACGCTGGCGCGTGCGTGGGAACCAGAAAAATTAGTATTGCCAAAACCCCGCTTTCGTGAAAGTTGCACGTCGCGTATTGTCCGACATTCGCTGTACTCTTTTCTACATTCAAAACCCAAGGCGAGGATGAGTACAGCGAATTAGGAAATAAACGAATAAACCTTATCAAAGCGAGATTATTTCTCGATTTGAAAATCAGAAAAAAAAATACAAGTCTACTGCCTTACCAATCGTTCAAGGGCGTAGACCATAAAGGAGTCAAACTATGAGCAACCAGAGTTTAAGTTTAGAAAAAATCGCGGTGGTTTTGACCATTGTTAGCACTCTTATTGGTGCCTTTGTTCTCATTGTAGCGGGAGTGGACAGGTTTAGCAGGTTAGAAGGTAAAGTCGATACCTTGATCATGGATATCAAAAGAATAAATGAGAAGAGAGATGCCTCCTTAAATGAGATTAACGCCGCGAAAAAGAAAGTGCTGGCTGAAATTGCCAAGGCTCAAGAAGAACCCAAGCGTTTGCGGGATAATGCACCAGTCATTCAAGCCAGCGAGGAAATTGCTAAGGCTCAACAAGCTATCAGTGAACTTCAAAACCGCCTTTCCAGTGCTGAACGACAGTTGAATGCCCTCAATCAGGCTGTCCAAGTGACCAAGGAAGATATTGCTAAGACTGAGCAAGAATTCAGTGCTATCAATCGTCAGGGGGATAAAGCGGTTGCTGACATTGCCATCAGTGAACTTCAAAATCGCCTTTCCAGTACTGAAAACAAGTTGAAGGCTCTCACTGAGGCTCTACAAGTG
>LUTY01001373.1 GCA_001640045.1 Candidatus Thiomargarita nelsonii
CCAAAGAATATTCATAATTTAAGGGATTGCCTTACCTATTACTATCATTAGTTGCCTAATAAATTTGTTTAATTGAATTTATAACTTAATTATTCCGTTAGGTTAATTGGCATATCCAGAATTCCACTTGGATGATTTTTTCTGGTTTTGGCTTTCCAACCTAATCCTACCCGAAACCTGCCGTTCATTTTCCAAAGGGTAAATCTCGGGGCGATCCTGCAAGGGGCGTGTGGGTTCCGTTTTTCCTCGTTCCTTTAGTATGTTTGACTCATAGTTTTAGGCGTTATCCTATAATCGGTTATGTATTGGACAATTGTATTCAGCATGGATTGAGTGCTGATACCTACTAACCTTTTTCCATCGTTGAGAGGGTGATAATTACCGACATTACAGATAGTACCATGACTATACGCTCGCCCTTGTGGGACTTTACTGCCTTGCACTGACACTCAGTCCTTATGAGAT
This sequence comes from Candidatus Thiomargarita nelsonii, assembly GCA_001640045.1. Lineage (GTDB taxonomy): Bacteria > Pseudomonadota > Gammaproteobacteria > Beggiatoales > Beggiatoaceae > Thiomargarita > Thiomargarita nelsonii_A. The sequence goes on from LUTY01001373.1 coordinate 466, forward strand.
GCCGGCAGTTGCTTTCTAGCCAATTGCCATGCTAGGTTATCCTTAACACCATACTAAAAGTTTTGTATATAAGGCTTTGTTTCAACTAGGAAGTCCTAGCGAATTAGGCCAAACGAGTCGCACGAATCCGATTATCCCAGTCCAAAATTAGCTCTTGTATCGCCTTAGTTTGCTCCACATGCTCAATAAAGTACTTTAGCGATCTTTCAGATCGTGGCGGTATTCTCCGTTTGCCCGTTTCCCAAGCCGAAATTGTGCTTTTATCAATATCTCGTAAATGACTGAGCCGTTTTTGAGTCAAACCAAAATCTTCGCGCCATCTTTTGAGTTCGGCACCTGTCATATTTAACTTATTGATTTTATTTGTAAATGTAAATATCATCCAATTCACGAAAGTTTACAAGGTGCTTGAAGTAAATAGTTTGTACTATTTTGTCAATTTGTTCTTATCCAATCATGAAAGTTTACAAAGTGCTTGAAGTAAATAGTTTGTACCATTTTGTCAATTTGAACTCATGCCCGATATGATGGATTATCAAAGCGGTTGTGCAGTCATGAAGTTAAATTCTCTTGACAGTTGTTGTAGACAGCCAAAAAAACTTTCCAACTCTAGCTAAGAACGCTGTCGTCTAAAACACCTTTTTCAATCAATTGATTCAAAATATCTGTACTCTTCTTTTTGAAAGTATCTCTGAGTAGCCGGACAGCCGGTGTAATCAATTGTCTGCTCGGACAGATAAGCCATAGTTCAGTCGGGGTGGGTTTGAACTCGGGCATGAGGCTTATAACATTTCCTGATAATAAATCAGTGGACATATCGAGGCAGGATTTAACCGCCAGGCCTTTACCAGCGACACACCAGCGTCTGACGATATCCCCATCATTGGCGGCACGGTTACCGCTCATCTTAATTTTATATTCTGTTCCACGGTGCGAGAACTCCCAAACATCATGAATTATGTCGTAAAGCTGGTAAAAAAGCCCGTTGTGTGATGCTAAGTCATGAGGGTGTTTGGGGGTGCCATTTTTATCGAGGTACGCCTGTGTTGCACAAAGTAGTGCTGGGACATTGCAGATCTTAAATCCATAAAGATTTGCGTCATCGGGAGAGCCATAGCGTAGTGCAATGTCCACAGAATCACGATAAAAATCGATGATGCTATCACTAATATTCAATTTTAAGCTTACCTTCGGGTAGGTTTCCATAAATTCATCAAGCCAAGGAGTAACCAGATTCCTGCCCAAGTCCGATGACAGTGCGATCCGCAGTTCACCATCGACAATATCCAGGTCACCCTTTATTTTCTGCTTGGCTTGATCCAATTTGTTAATGTACCAGTAACAGTTATTTTATCTTGATCATCAAATAGCAGGAAAAGGATTTTGTGTAAAAGGCACTACCACATAATCTTCCTGATCTAAATCTTGCGCCCTCACTTCAGGCGTTTTTTCCTTCGGTTCCAAAGGCAAATGCAATTTGACAAATGTTATTTTCCCTCTGGGCAAATAGATTTTATCTACAGGATAAGATTGACCATTACATTCAACAAATATTTCATATTTCCCTTCTTTTAGTTTGGGGAAAACAAAACGACCACTCAAATAAGTTAAATCCTCTCCAATTAATTGTCCATTGGCTTTGAGTAGGACTTTTACATTAGCTAAGCAGTCATCATTTTTCCCCACAACTTGGCCTTCCATGATAGCGCGTTGCATGATAAACAACAATAATCTGGCGCTTTCCTTTAAAATGACAGCCGTAGGTTCAGTTATCATAATTTTAATCCATGCAAAGTAGATTAGCGGTGCCAGCTCTGCGGTGGCTGACAACCAGGAAATGGATTTTTATATGTTGGTTGGCTTGCAGAATGCGAATCTTCGAGGTAGTAAATGATATGAATATAAAATGGCTTAGATTCTCGTTCAAATTCAATTTCTGTTACATGATGATTTTGAACTTGACCAAAACCGGTTCCAACGGTTTGTTTTTCTACTCCTCCCCTCCAACCAAATTTACTTTTTCCCGAAATCACGATGCCAGAAGGTGTTATTTTCTCTTTTTCAGCAAAAAAAGCACAACCAATTACACCAATATTCGTCGGTTTCTCTATGAGATGAGTATAAGATTCATCAATACTTGAAAAATAGAATTTTGCCACTTCATCATTATTAAGTCTCCATCCAGGAATGTCGATAGATTGATTGGGATTAATTATATAACCTGCCGAAGATAAAATATCTCCAGGTTGTCCATTCATAATTGAAAGACCATCTACACTGATCACTGCTAAAACTCGCCGCGATTTGTAATTACTCACTCTCAATTTATATTCTTGACCTTTTTGCACGAGAATATATTTACGGGATTCATGTTGTCTTTCCTGAATGGCTCGATCATTGACTAACACTTCAAATTTTACATCCATAAAAAATAACCTCCTCAATATAAATGTGTTTGAATTTTAAAATAGTGGAGCTGAGGGCAGTTTAATAGAAATGGCCGATGCAATAGGTACATTAAGCTCTTGGCTTTGCTGTACATACCTGATTTCGTGGCTTTATAAATTCTCTTTTGCAAATTGAATACAAGTCGTCGCACTTTACCCCAAACGAGTTTGTCCCAATCCCATTTAGCCATAACGAATTCAACACTTTCGTGTCGCAGGCTGTCGGAGTACGTCTTGTTGAGCGTACTGCCATGAGATTTGAACACACAGTCAGGATAAGGGTATTGCCAAAGAATATTCATAATTTAAGGGATTGCCTTACCTATTACTATCATTAGTTGCC
>LUTY01001364.1 GCA_001640045.1 Candidatus Thiomargarita nelsonii
GAAAAATCGGTTGAAAATGCCTTTCAATTTTGCCATGTTCCATGTTGAGATCAAGCGGTGAGAAAGATATTTCTCCCCCCGACAAATTGATTAACTTCTGAAAAAAATATCTGTTGCTCTGTAATTGTTCGCTGTTAATGGGTTTGCTGCCATTACCATCAACTCGTACACGCTCTTTTCCGCTATTATCTAAATACCGAATCTGCATATAGACGGTTTTGACTTGAGAAAATTTGTCAAATAGCGTTTTCACAGCATTGATCCGTTCCGCTAAATGCGCCTCTTCCTTTTCTGTCAAAGCATGCGCCAAGTTTATGACAGTGGGATGCTGACTCAGATTGAGCAAATCGCTAGAAATGCCTGTTAAATAATTTTGAAAAAAGGCTTTTCTCCTTGCGAGTCTTGTAGAAACAAGCTTGATAGCCTCTTCTTGTTTTTTGCTTGCTGTAAATACGTTTTCCCTTAATAATTGAAATGATTGCAAAAAATATTTTTCAAAGGTCACAATAGCCTGTTCCATCTCCTTTGAGGTAGATGGTTGTCCTTTTAAAAGCAGAATTTGTTCAAGAGATAGCTCCACTATGGAACGATAGTGCTTTATTTTATTCATCGTTTCACTGGAAAAATGTTTTCCGCTTGCAATGGTATTACCCACAAGAGCGCGTTCCAGTCCGACAAATTCGCATAATCTTGCCACTTTAGGACGGAGGACAGTATTCAAATAAAGTATTTGTTCTTTCTTATTTTGCGGTACAAAGGCAAAATTACGCAGATTAAATTCATAATTAATGTTAGCGGTGGCAATATTGAGCCATTCATTTT
>LUTY01001365.1 GCA_001640045.1 Candidatus Thiomargarita nelsonii
AAAAACCCCCCGCAACTCAGGAGTGCAAGGCGTACCTTGCACAGGAGAAAAACCATGCCTAAATTCGACAACATGCAAACGATTAACGTACCGGGCGGAGGCAACTTCCAATTTTCAGCGATTCGCCCAGAAGAACTCGGCGCAACAGAATATACACTGGTGACGATTGTGGTAGATATTACCTCCAGCGTGGCAAGCTTCAGCGAGACACTGCTGAAAACCCTCAAATCGGTAATTGCCGCCTGCCAACACAGTCCACGTACCGAAAACATGATGGTGCGCTTATTACTGTTCAATGAGAAACGTCATGAAGTACACGGCTTTGTCCCATTGAACCAGATCGATGTGAATGCGTACAAACCCTTAAAATGTCGCGGAGCGACGGCACTGTACGATGCCGTTTACGACGCAGTGAGTGCCACCAATCTGTATGCACAAAACCTGTTCACGCAGGATTTCGACGTAAACGCAGCCATTTATATTATTACAGATGGCATGGATAATTGCTCAAAAATAAGAGCAAAAGAAATCGCCGTTCAAATAGAACGCGCGATGAAACAAGAATATGTAGAATCCTTGATAACCGTACTGATTGGCGTTGTCAACCAATCTGCTAGCCCCCCTCTACAAAAGTTCAAGGACGAGGCAAAATTGACACAATTTCTGAACCTTGCCGAAGCCAATCCAGACAATCTGGCCAAATTGGGCCAATTTGTGAGCAAAAGCATCAGTATGCAAAGTCAAGCATTGGGTACGGGAGCAGCTTCGCCAAGGCAAAGATAGTAATAATCTCGCGGAAGGATTTCGCATCTCTGGGTTAGG
>LUTY01001366.1 GCA_001640045.1 Candidatus Thiomargarita nelsonii
AAAAAAGGCCAAACACCGCTTGACGTACTTGAGTGCCTTCAGAAGGGACTTGACACACTGACTGCGGAAAATAAAAAGCAGCAAACCACAATCAACACTCAGCAAGGGCAAATCGCTGAGTTGAAACAAGATAATAAACGCTTAGGAAAACTTCATCTTGGAGATTATGGTGAAATATGGAGTGCTCATGATATTGTGGCAGATACTTGGTGTGCCTATTTAACGAAGTTTACCAGCAACTCACATGCTGTAAAAATTGGTTCAGGTCCAGGTACAGAAGAGGGAAAATGGGGAACAGAGATTTGTAATAATGTGGCAATCGCAGCTGGGGCTTCTTCTGGAAAGTGCATCCAAGGATACACGCGCATTGGTCTCACACAAAAGGGACCTTGGGCAAGTTATTATTGGCAGAATGGTTGCAGCAGTGGTCATCGTGTTGGAAACGGCATGACATACGTTTGTTGCATATGGTAGTAAGTTGAATTTTTATCGTTCCCAAACTCTGTTTGGGAATGCCTGCCTCGACGCGGGGCAAAGTTTTTTAAAACCAAGGAACCCATCAATGCGAACACTCCTCATAATAACCCTATTCATAAGTCACCCGCTCCAAGCAGCAGAGTTCCTACTCACCAGCCTCCCAATCGGGCAAAAACGCTGCCACAAAAGCCTGGGCTGCTCTACCCAATAAAGCCGATCCCATTTTCCTAGATCACTTTATTGCCACCTATCCCCAATCTGATGAAGCGCAAATCGCCTTCACCTTACGATTCAATGGCGTACAAACCAGTCGCTCGATTTCGCATTATCAAACCAGCCAAGCTT
>LUTY01001367.1 GCA_001640045.1 Candidatus Thiomargarita nelsonii
TGCCAAATTGGTACAATGGGGCGGTAATTCCTCTGGGGTCAATATCGCCAATATTGATAACTTAGGGAATGTCCACCCCGATACATTTTGGTGGCACTATTCTTTAGGCAACGTGCTTAAACGCCCCTTTTCTGAAATTTGGACTGATACATCAGAGCCGCTGATGGCAGGACTTAAACAACGACCGCGCCCGCTCAAAGGTCGCTGCGGAGAATGCCATTATCAGGACATTTGTGGTGGTAACACTCGTGTGCGGGCACATCAGTTGACTGGTGATTTTTGGGCGGCGGATCCGGGGTGTTATTTGAGTGATGAGGAAATATTCGACGCGGAGCGTCGATGAATGCATTCCCACGCAGAGCGTGGGAACGAGGGAAAGCGAGATCAGTTGTTTCGGGAATGGAGCGGAGCGGATTTCCCGAAACCACGAATAACCTATTTTTTTTAACTATCAGTGATGGAGGACTCAATGAAGCAATTTAATTGGCGTATAACAATTTTTTTGTCCGCCTTATTGGCTGTCACAGCCAATACTTGCGCGGCGCAAAGCTTAACTGATGTGATGGAACAGCGGGGGTTGACCGAGAAAGATGTTTTGGCTGCCGCTAAAACTTACGTGCCAACTGGTAAACGAGATGAGTACATTGTTTTTAGTTCTGGTGGACAAAGTGGACAAGTCATTGTTTATGGCATTCCTTCAATGCGGCTGCTTAAATATATTGGTGTTTTTACCCCGGAACCGTGGCAAGGCTACGGCTATGATGAGGAATCCAAGGCGATACTCGCTCAAGGGCGTATCCAAGGTAAGGATATTACTTTTG
>LUTY01001368.1 GCA_001640045.1 Candidatus Thiomargarita nelsonii
GGGGTTGACGACGGCTAGTTGAAGTGGGAGCGCCTATCCAAATCTCTGTTTGTCCGACTTTTTCTTTGACCTGATCGAGTGCCCACCCCATGTCGGTGCTTTCTTCATATTCTAAGACAATCGTTGAAAAGCCGTTGGTGGAGGTGGAGTTCATTTTGCGTACATGGTCAAGGGTGCGTAATTCTTGCTCAATGGGGCGAGTGATAGAAATTTCCACATCCTCAGCCGTTGAGCCCGTCCAAACGACTGTCACAACGATAAAATCTAATGCGAAATTGGGGAGAAATTGGGTGTTGAGTTTGCTCAAAGCCCAGACGCCCGATAGGAGCATTATCAGCATTAGGAGATTGGCAGCGACTTTGTGCTGTGCAAATGTGCCAATTATATTTTGTTGGTGTTTAAAGGGTTGTTGCATGTTTGTTCTGTGCAAGGTGCGCCTTGCACTCCTGATGTTGTGACTTTTTTGGGGCTAATAGCAGTGAATTTTATCATATCGTTGTGCCACTTTTTTGAAGTTTGGCATATTTTAAAAGCTTATCTTATAAATGTGACAGGCTAAATCAAAGAGAAAGCCTTTTTTTTGAGCACCATAGTCATGGTAGTGGAAACTATAATTGGTACGCACCATATTTGTCTTGGGTGGTACAAATGATACTTTCTCATCTTTTGGGTTTTTATGTAACCTGACGGGTGACAAAAACATTTCTTGCTGTCAATTTTTCTGTGATGGGCTATAAACTCCCGTAGCTTAGCATAGTGTTTTATAGTCCGTCACAGGAAAATTTACAACCAGAAAAAATTCTTTATATTTTATAAGCAAT
>LUTY01001369.1 GCA_001640045.1 Candidatus Thiomargarita nelsonii
AAAATGCCTTATTTCATTGAATTCGTTCATGCTCCTTACGGATAATTTCCTTAAATGAATCACTGAGCTGAGACCAATCCGCAATATCCACGCGAATAGGAAGATCGGATTCACTAAATGATTCCTTTATTCTCCCATAATCCGACAGTTCTAAAGGCTCTTTAGTTATAACGACTAGATCAAGATCAGAAAAAGGCTTTAAGCCTCGTCGATGTACCCGTGATCCAAAAGCCCAAACTTCACAATTTGGCACCCAACCTTGTAAAATACGCTGTATTATGCCTAAATATTTTTTGTCGAGATAGATCATGAGTTTCTTTGTTTCAGTTTTTGCAACAACAGTTTTGCATCTTGGAGAAAAACTAACGCGGTTTCATAGACGCTGATCGCTTTTGTTTCATTATAAACGTGGGAAGTGATATTGCGCTGTCTTCGGTATTCAAACCAAACTTCTGGGTTATCTATCAACCCACGTTCTGCACCTTCCCGTATCATTTCTTTAAACCCCATTGCATCAATACTTGCTGGTGTTTGTGAATCAATTTCTAGTTGGCGTTTGAGCATTTTCCAAGAGAGTTCGTAACTATACTCAAAACGCTGGATGACACTATCTCGCACTTCTTCATCCTTATGTTCTTTTTGGGAACGCTCTACAGCATATTCTAAACTAGTTAAAGCTTTTTCCAAAGAACTGAGATCAAGCATTTTTATTTTCCCTTCTTAATTCTTTCAAGTCTAAAAGTACCTACTAGTACAGGAGGGCGGAAATCCCAATACCATCTAGTACAACGGATTAACGGAATAAACGGATAACCCCTTCA
>LUTY01001370.1 GCA_001640045.1 Candidatus Thiomargarita nelsonii
TGGGTACGGAGTGGTATTTACGCTACTTTGATAAACAAGGCCACCAACAATGGCAATATCCTAGAGGCGAATTTACCCGCCATTATGCAGAATCGTCAAGCACAAGAATTCAGGGCAGCGGAGCAAAAATGCCAACAAAGCCATTGTATGAATTGTCAATGGACCTTTCTCTGTCGAGGTGGATGTGTTCATCATCGCATTATTCAAGGAGGTGCTGTGGACGCGCTGGATCCGCTCTGTAGAGGCTATCAAAAGATATTTGCCCATATTGCTGGGAGAATCGACGAGATTCTTATTAATGCCAGAGGTATTTAAATGAACCAAGAAACGACGGGCAAATTATTACTGGATTGTTTACATTGTAGAGAAATTGACGAAAATCGAATTGCTGAACTTAACTCGTTAAGGGCGGCAGATTGGGAGTCTCTAGTTCAATTCGCAGTCAGACAGAGCGTTGCGCCTTTGCTTTATCATCGCTTAAAGACGGTTTATACTAGCATCAATATTCCCGCGAGCCTGAAGCATAAATTACAAAAAGCCTATCTCGCTTCGGGTATGCAAAATACATGCCTTTACAGCGAACTTTCAAAAATAATCAAGGCATTCCAAAATGAAAATATTCCAGTTATTGTGCTGAAGGGGGCACATCTAGCGCAAAACGTCTATGGCGACATAACCCTCAGATCCATGAGTGATGTGGATATCCTAGTCAGAAAAACCGACTTATTAAAAGCTGAGGAAAAACGGCTGGAAATGGGCTATAGTTCATCTCGTGTTGAAGAGATTGAGGTAGTATGTGCAAAATCTCAGCATATACCCC
>LUTY01001371.1 GCA_001640045.1 Candidatus Thiomargarita nelsonii
TGTTCGTTTTGCCTTGCAACATCACGCGGACCGTGGCGTTTCCTGAAGTTTGGGCCACATGGTGCAAAGTGACAGGCATATCTAGGGAATCGCCGGCGCCGACTTGTTTCCAGAACAGATGATCTCTGTTGGTGCTGTCAGGCATCCGCGACGAGTAGAGATTGTTGTTCTCGACATGCACTGTTTGTGTGAAATCGGTCAACTGTGGAAGGCTAGGTGCCGGCGTGCCCTCTTTAAAGTTGAGTCTCGCTCCTCCGTCAGGATTAAGAGAAAGCCAATACACATTGTTGCGGGTATAAAGCCCGGTTGCCGCTTGGGCGTAAAAAAATAAAGCATCACCTGGTCCGAAAACGCCATCTTCCACGCCGGCAATAAAGATAGACACAGGTTCGCCTTGATGACTCATATGAATCTGTTGGGCATCCAGCACCGACAAATCCAGCCCCAAAGCGAGAAAATCGGCATAGCTGATCGCATACACACCGGTTTTATCTATGCTGATTTTTAAAGCGGGCAGCGGAGACGGGCATGCGGTATCCCTTACCGTGCGAGTGCGGCGCTGGCGTGTCGCAGGATTAATCAATAAACTGTCTAACATTTTGTCAAACGGCGACGATTCTTCCATCACCGGCGCGGATCGTGTGTCATTGGAAAAGCTGACTCTGACACGCAGCCTTTTGTAAAGCTTAATGGTTTGTTGAACGGGATTGTGCAGCACCGGAAAAAACTGGATTTGCGCCACTCTTTGTTCGCCCAGATAGCCAATCATGCCGATTTTGACCGGGCTTGCTGGCTGTTCGCTATTAGACTGATAAATTTC
>LUTY01001372.1 GCA_001640045.1 Candidatus Thiomargarita nelsonii
GACTGGCCAGCAGTTGAGGATTTTCCAGGGGCATACTCAGACTGTTAGAGCTCTCACCCTCAGTGCGGATGGCAGCACCCGGTTCACTGGGAGTTGGGATCGTACAGCCCGCGTCTGGGAGGTAGCTACTGGTCGGCAGTTGAGGATTTTCGAGGGAAATACTTATCAGATTGATGCCCTCGCTCTCAGTGCGGATGGCCGTACCCTGTTTACGGGGGGGCATGAGAAAGCCCGCGCCTGGGACGTTGCGACTGGCCGGCAGTTGAGAATTTTCGAGGGGCATACCGGTTCTATTTATGCCCTCGCCCTGAGTGCGGATTGCCGTACCCTGTTCACGGGGAGTTGGGATAATACCGCCCGCGCCTGGGACGTAACTACTGGCCAGCAGTTGAGAATTTTCGAGGGGCATACCTCTCATATTAATGCCCTCGCCCTCAGTGCGGATGGCCGTACCCTGTTCACGGGAAGTCTGGATAAAACCGCCTGCGCCTGGGATATAGCGACAGGCCAGCAGTTGAGGATTTTCAAGGGGCATACTGGTGGTATTAATGCCCTCGCCCTCAGCACGGATGGCCGTACCCTGTTCACGGGGAGTCAGGATGGGACAGCTCGCGCTTGGAATGCCCAAACAGGTGAAATCCTCGCCACTTTATATCACCTTGAAAAAGGCTTCCTTTGGACAACACCACCCGATGAGGCTTCAAAATATGGCTGGTTTTGGACAGATAGGCCAGAACTAATCACTGTTCTCAAGGCTGAGGCGGATGATTCTAATCGTGAAGCTTTGGCGGATGATGATCAAGATCGTCTCGATTATATT
>LUTY01001384.1 GCA_001640045.1 Candidatus Thiomargarita nelsonii
ACAATGTATTTTACTTCTTTGTTGATCTCCTCACTGCTCATTTCTGGCAAGTAGGAAAATGTCTCAAACTTACGACTATTAGGATCGCTTACACTGGATTGGTAGTCTTGCATTTCACTCATTGATTAAATCCCCTTGAAAATGGATGATTGTTAATAGTTCTTGTTCTGTGCAAATCCCCGAGTCTTTTGCAAAAGGGGGATTTCATTGAACTCTCTATTCAAGTTAGCAATCATATAAGTTCATGTTTTTTTTAATTATTATTTAGATTGTAGTTATAAGCTAACTTGAATAATCGAGTTCAATGAACAATGAATTACCTATGGGCAACGTCTAACTTATCAACGGTATCAAACTCAAACTTGATTTCTTTCCAAGTTTCCATCGCGATCTTGAGTTCAGGGCTGTGTTTAGCAGCATTGGTCAGGATTTCCTTGCCTTCCTTTTCTAATTCAATACCTTTGTTGCGGGCTTCCACGCAAGCTTCCAATGCGACACGATTAGCTGCTGCACCGGCCGCATTGCCCCAAGGATGACCCATGAGCCACCTTCACTAATTTGACTAATATCTCTATCAATTCAACTTGTGCCTCTGGGTGCAAATGCGCCTCCGGCTCTTCTATGAAAATCATAGAGGGGGAATTGGCAAAGGCAACAATATATTTTAAATAGGCAACCAGAGGAAAAAGTTCTGAAACCATTGATGAAGTTAAAGAAAAATTGAGATATAAATCCGTTTGAGAGGGCTTATAAAAAAATTTGTTAAGCTCGGGATTAAAAATCACCTCACCCTTGAGGATATTTTGTTCTATCTCCTCAACTAGGCTTAAAATCTGCTTATCCACCTTAATATCATTGATTTTAAGGTTGGACAATCCCAAAAAATAGTCACTGACGGGTGAGGTGAGCGTGGGTATTTCCACTTTTTGCCTTAAAACATTTCGGCTTTTTCCGAGTTCCGCAAAAATAGCTGAAAAAGCACTGAGAGCCTGATAGATGCCAAAACGCGCTGCCGGCAAATAATAAATCTGTTGTTGTGTGTCAAGCGGAAAGTCATTTTGAATTTTGGTCAAGAGACTGGCATTGGTTAGCACCAATTGGTTGTCTTTGACTTCTATGCGAAGTTCAGCAACATTAGTGCAGAGACTTAGACTCATTGGCTTTTTAGAAAACCTATTTGTTATATTGTCAAGGTTTTCAAAAGTGGCATAAAAAGCGTCTTGAAAATCGGCTAAAAATGCCTGTTGAAGTTTGTCAACCGCGACGTTGGTTGAAACATAACGCTGGCTTTTTAATAAGGTTTTGACTAACAAATAAACGACATAAATACCATAAGATTTACCGATGTTATTCTTGCCAAAAATCATCACTAAATCTTTTTTTAAGTCAAAATCGAAGGCTTTTATGGGGCCGAAATTTCTGATTTGAATTTGCAAAAACAAATTGCAAAACTTTTTTCGCTTTTTTAACCATACTTATTTTAGATATATGTAATATAAATATATGAATTATTAAATAATATTAATTTTTGACTCGTCATGGAAAAATTTTCAATGGCTTTAAACAATTATTATTTTTTTCCTTGAGATCTCAATTTGTCGTGACATTAGTACAACTAATTAAGAGATAAACGAAACGAAGTAACGAAGTAATTAAATTCATGAGTCATTTTCGAGGCACAATGGGGCGCTGGGCAACCACAAGGGATTGCCCCTACTGATTGATGATTTTTAATTCGTTTATTTCTCAATTAGTTGTACTAAATCGGCGCATTGATATTGGACGTCCTTTCGACGTTAGGAGAAATCTTATCTTGGACTCCTTCCTTACAACACCTCAAAACATTTGTGAGAATACACCCATTTATCCACAACAGCCAAAGGATTTTCTCCCTGAGCTGATAGAATCCCGTATAAGCAATAAGTACCCGTTGCTAATTCAAAGGGGAGTGTCAGATCAATTGCTGTCACATTTTCATTAGATTTCCGGCGCGATAGCCAGTTTTCCGGCTGATTGAGCTGAGCAAATTTATTGGTCCCTTCGAGGGTGATAAATTGACCGTCTGGCAGCACAACCGCTGCGTAGAGATCGTATCCCCAGCCTAGCTGCTCAATCAATTCAAATTTAAATGGCTCTCCTCTGGCATATCGATCCTTTTCAATCACGACATCCACAGTGGCTGAGGCGGGTGGCTCAACTCCTCCACTCACCGAAATCACGACGGATTCTTGGCTCATCTCGATATTGCCATCGTTATCTTTTGCGTAAAAGCTGATTTCATATTCTCCGTTATAAAGTGCTTGGCTCCAGGTACCCGTCCAAATATCCTCATTTTCAGTTTGAGAAAGTTCTTGTGTCGGATAGGCTAAAATAGGGGTGTCGTTGCTATCGAGCACTAGGTTTATACGAGGGGGTCTGATCACAGCCCACACGCGCTTGATATGTCCTGAAGCCGTGCTAGCTTTGGCGCTTAATGAAAAGGGTTCTCCCACTTGAAGGTGAGTCGATGGGGTTAAACTTTCTACCGCTAAGGTAAAATCACCTGTTTGGATGTTGCCATTGATCATAAGCTGTTTGAGCCACTGACCATCTTCGGTATTGTAAACGCCATCGCCATTATCATCACATTGAGGTGTCTGCGTCGTTGCAACATACTCCGCTGAACCACCTGCAAGACGTTCATCCAGATTTTTTAGCAGACGGCTCTGTTGCTGAGCGCTGTATTCAAAGGCTTCTAAAAAGTTCATGCCCCTGAGAAGATTTTTGGTGAAAAAACGACTAAAGCCTTGCTTGTCCTCAAAGTAGGCTAATTCATCACTCTTAGCACTACTGATGATGGCACGATTAGGGGCTGCTAGAATCGGCAAATGAGAGCCGGAATAACAAGCTTCTAAAAGGAGCACAAGCTGATTGCCCGTCGCCTGCTGGTAATCATTGAGGATGTCATTAAATTGTTCGGCGTTTGCCACCAACAGAGATGATATTTCTATATGTGATGTCGGTGGGTTTTGGGGAATCTTTCCATTAATGCTTAAAAGACTTGGCTTTAAGCATATTTCAATGACCGAATCGTTAAAATACTACAGCAGCGCGTTTGATGACTTGTTTGAATTCATCCAAGAACAAGGCGTTACTATCATCAATATTGATCCTTTCAGTGCCGCCTCAAAACTACCTGGCCCTTTTGAGGTAGTGACGGTGATGGCGGTGCTGGAACATTACCCACATTCTCTAGAAACATTTATGAGCA
>LUTY01001374.1 GCA_001640045.1 Candidatus Thiomargarita nelsonii
GCCTTGATAACCAAGTAAAGATTCGTGGCTTCCGTATTGAGCTTGGCGAAATTGAAGCGAGGTTGGCACAACATCCAGCGGTGCGAGAGAACGCTGTCATAGTCCATGAAAAATCCTCTCAGGACAAGCGCTTAGTCGCTTATCTGGTACTTAACCCAGATCAAGTCATTGAGACAATTGAGTTGCGGCATTTTCTCAAGGAAAGGCTGCCTGAGTACATGATACCATCGGCTTTGGTGTCAATAGAAGCGATGCCATTGACCCCGACTGGCAAGATAGATCGCCGTGCGCTTCCCGCGCCTGAGACGGTCGAAACCAAGCTAGAAGGTACATTTGTTACACCCCGTACTCTGACCGAAGAGATGCTGGCACGAATTTGGGCTGATATACTAGGTATTGAATCGCTCCAGCATGGCTCTACCCAAATCAATATCCATGACAATTTTTTTGACATTGGGGGGCATTCTTTGTTTGCAGCGCGTCTCATCGACCAAGTACGAAAGGTTTTTCAAATAGAGCTACCTTTGCGCCGCCTGTTTGAATTCCCCACCATAGCTGAACTGGCTAAGTGCATTGAAACTGAACTTCATGCCCAGCCTCAAGCAAAGTGCTGGTCTTCTCTCGTACCTATCCAAGTGAGCGGTTCCAAGAGACCTTTTTTTCTTGTGCCTGGAGGTGGAGGCAGCGAACGTGAATTCATGGTTTATGCCAAGTTGGTGTACTTGTTAGGTCATGAGCAACCCGTTTATGGGTTACAAGCCCACGGCTTGGACGGAGAACAGGTGCCTCATACCCAAGTTGAAACGATGGCCACTGAATA
>LUTY01001375.1 GCA_001640045.1 Candidatus Thiomargarita nelsonii
CACTGTTGAAATGTCCTTCAGAGGCAAAAGTTTTCGCTACCGCGAAAACTTTTGCCTCTGAATCATTACGTGGACATGTAAATAGTTGTCAATAGAATTGCTATCTATTCATGTCATCCCTGACAAACAGGATATTCATCTGACAGAAAATGGACAGGGCACATTGAGCGGAGAGTTGACTGATAGGGGTTTATTTTATACTCACATATGCCATATTGTACTCACAATGAGTACATATAAACCTCAAAAAAATTATAGGTTAATAGATTGTTCGGTGAAAACACTTCAGAATTATGCTTGTATTAAGTCACAAGATACAGATAAAAAAACCAACTTTTAAACAAGAACAGTATTTTAGGCAAGCTTGCGGAACCTCTCGCTTCGCCTACAACTGGGGTTTAGTTGAATGGAAAAAACAATATCAGGCAGGTAAAAAGCCGACAGCAAGGGCAGTTAGAACGGCTTTTAATGCAATTAAACAGGTTGACTTTCCTTGGGTATTCAACGTCACTAAATGTGCTGCTGAACAAGCGTTTATTGATTTAGGTACGGCTTTTAAGCGTTTTTTTAGGCATATTGGTGGATACCCACATTTTAAAAAGAAAGGTACACATGACTCATTTTACCTTTCTAATGATCAATTTAAAATTTCGGGAAATCGAGTAAGAATTCCTAAGTTAGGTTGGATTAAATTAACGGAATCGCTCATATTTTATGGAAATATTCTTTCAGCAACAGTTTCCCGTGTGGCAAAAAAATGGTTTATAAGTATTTCGGTTCAAATGGAAACAGCACCATTCAAAAAGAGCGAGAACCAAG
>LUTY01001376.1 GCA_001640045.1 Candidatus Thiomargarita nelsonii
AGGTTTTTAGGTATTTGAATTACAATTTGTTCAAATACGTCTGTTCAATACACATCAGATTATTGGGTATAACCTAAGTCCACAGGCCAAAATCCATCTTGATGGCACTGGCAAATCCCATTTTGAAACCGGAGTGCCATTTCTTGAACACATGCTGGATCAAGTCGCACGACATGGGGTGATTGATTTAGAAATTATCGCTAAAGGCGATTTACACATTGACGCGCATCACACAGTAGAAGATATTGGCATTACTTTAGGGCAAGCCTTTAGCAAAGCGCTTGGAGATAAAAAAGGCATACGCCGCTATGGTCACGCCTATGTTCCCCTAGACGAGGCACTGTCACGGGTGGTCATAGATTTTTCTGGACGCGCCGGCTTAGAATTTCATGTTGATTTCCCACGCGCCCAAATTGGTGAGTTTGATGTGGACTTATTTCAGGAATTCTTTCAAGGATTTGCCAATCATGCTTTAGTCACCTTACATATTGACAATTTACGGGGCAGGAATGCTCATCATATTGCTGAAACCGTTTTTAAAGCCTTTGGGCGAGCGATACGCATGGCGGTAGAATTTGATCCACGTATGCACAATGTGATGCCTTCAACTAAGGGGAGTTTATAATCTGTCTATCAAAATTAACAACAAAACTTACAAAGCCCTCATTTTTGATGTCGATGACACTTTGATTGATACTTCCAAATCCTATGATGAGGCGATCAAAAAAACGGTGAAAAATTTCACCTCAGCCGAAGTGAGCGACGCGCATCTCAATTTGGTGCGTACCAAGGGACTTTCTTATGGGGTTAATAATGATT
>LUTY01001377.1 GCA_001640045.1 Candidatus Thiomargarita nelsonii
CTAACACATTTTCCTTAACTTAATGGCATTGACGCAGAGCGTGGGAACGAGAAAAAACGAAAAAAATAGGAAAGGCGATTATGATTGATTGGCATCATTTATTCGGTCTGACATTGATGGATTATGTGAGCGATTCAGATTATGACGTTGAGTTAGAAAAATCTTTATCACTACAACAACAATATTTGGATGTCGTGATTATCAAAAAATCTCAAGGAAAACCTCTTAGTGAGGTGCCCGATGGTTTAGATAATTTGTCTCAATACAATTTATTGACGTATAAATCACTTTGGGAGCCGTTAGACAGTTGGGCGCTCAATGAATTGATTGGCAGTTATGTGACTTATCGAAAACAAGTTAGTCCATCTTTGAGAAAGTTACTGCCCCCAGAATATTTTAGGCTTTATGCGGTTTGTACCCGTTCTCCTCAACAATTAAGCCGTCAAGTCAATAAACACCAGAGAAATTTTCTGGCCAGCAAAAACCTTGATGTGGCAACGCTCGACGCTTTGAAGGGCTACACTTTCAAAGAAATTTTGCCGGGTGTCTATGATATATTATGGGGAGCGGAAGTGATACGCCTGATTGTCACCAGTGAGGTTTCTAAACAGAAACAAAATGCCTTATGGCATTTGTATAGCGGTGTCGGGGATAACTTTGCTTATGGAAATAGTCACTATCATTGGCATCATCCGATTGGCAAAAAGTTGCTCAATCAGTTATATGAACTGTATTTAAAAGAGGAGGTTGTTATGTCTTATACCTGGGAAGATTTTGGCCGAGACTACGCCAAAGCGCATGTTCATTTGTTGAGTCCA
>LUTY01001378.1 GCA_001640045.1 Candidatus Thiomargarita nelsonii
TCAAGTTTGCGAAAAACCTTTTTCGCCTTCCCACGCCAGCTGTGATAAAGCGTTGAAATAACATAAAGAAATAAGAGGGTAGCCCCGTATATGCTGAAGCTTATAATCTTCCACGGATCACCCTGATACGCAGCCAGTACAACCAATATCACCAAGCCAGCAAGCGCTGCTGCCGCTCCAATTAGGTGACTGATGCTATTAAATCGTTCCCCTTTATACACTTTTAGACACTCCCCCCACACTTTTCAGACATGACATCTCCTCCTATCACTATTTTGGAGTCCAAGATAAATCTTGGACTCCGAAATACTTTAAGAATTTATCACCAAGGAACAAATGTATTCATAAATGACATAGGGCGCCCGATATTATGATTCATATTCCCTATGTCATGGCTCATCATGCCTATATTTACCGTCATGGTTTTCATGGATTGATTCATTTCTGAAATATTCAATAGTAAGGGTGGCAAGGTATCCAACTTGGTGGAGATTGCGCTCATTTCCTTTTGCATGATCAAGATCGATGAATCCAGTTTGGCAATGTGGGTCTTCATATCTTTGATCTCTGTCGTCATCGCTTCGACGCTCGTGGAAATAGTAGATATATGCTTTGACATTGTTGCTAGATTACGCTCCATTTTGGGATCCACATTCACAGCCAATTCATGCACGTCCTTAGTCAAGCTGTAAATCAACCAGAAGCCTGAGATACCAAGCATGCCAAATATAAAGAGCGCAGGATAAACCATACGTTCCCAGCGTCGCGTGGCGCTTTCAAAAGATTTTATGAAAGGATAAACGTTTTTTTCCCAGCGC
>LUTY01001379.1 GCA_001640045.1 Candidatus Thiomargarita nelsonii
ACAACCGTTATCGTTGAAGATGGAAACATGGTCGTGCTTGGGGGCTTGATAGATGAAGACTTACAACAATCCACCCAAAAAGTCCCGATACTGGGCGATCTGCCCCTGATTGGCGGCTTGTTTCGTTCGCACAGCGTCAATAAAATCAAACGCAATTTAATGGTATTTTTGCACCCAGTCATTGTGCGCGATGCAGCCACAGAGACTCTCATCAGTAGCCGCAAATATAGCTATATGCGTGCCAAACAACTTGAACAAAAAGCGCAAGGATTGCCACTGATGTCAACAGATAAAATTCCCGTTTTGCCAGATTTAGACGATTTTTTGACGGTGCTGCCCGGTGATGAGAATTTGACACCGGCGGAGATTGAGCCACAACTTTATAAAACTCGATAACGATTTCGAGTCTCTCATATCAAAGGGACTCGAAATGACAAAAAAAAATCAAAAAAACGTTGCATAGATAAAAGGTTAAAGAATATTATATTTTGGATGCCCGGCGTACACAATTTTTCCGTTTGAGCAAAGCACGGGGCGTTTATAAAAGCATCAAACCACAAAAAAGTGGCATTATAAAATCCAAAGTACTACCCGGTTTTCAATTTCGGATTGAAGATTTATTCACCAAACCATCTCCTGATGAGATGATTAATGACAAAGTTTATCAAGATTTTGTCTTGCCCGGCTATTTGAAGGAAAAACGGGCGCGTCTTCTGGCAGAAGAACGTGCTAAACAATTAGCCGAACAACTGCGAGCTTTGGGAATTAAACCTATACTATGATCAATGCTGAGGGCAACCACAAGGGATTGCCCCTA
>LUTY01001380.1 GCA_001640045.1 Candidatus Thiomargarita nelsonii
GGTGTGTTCCTCCGATTTTGGTGGTAAAAGGACCTGAATCGTTTCCCCGTTCTGATTCTGTACTTAGTCCCAGTCATCGGAGAACCTCTACTTGCACCAAAGCGCAAACACCATTTTGATCACACATATCTGAAATCGTTAACGAGCCATCGGGTAGTCTCTTCAATCGAAAGGTGTCTGGCGAATAAAGGGCTGGAATATTCGTACCACCCACTTTGGGATTCGATCCTACCAAAAACATTTCATTTTGATAAGACTGAAGATGCATATCTTGATCCACAACTTCATTCATATAGGTGGTTGGATTAAAATAGGTCGTTCTCATCGTTCCGTAAGTACCAAACAGGTTAAGTATTCCAACATACTGATAACCACCTAAAAACCAGCTTACTTTAACACTTCCATTAATTTCTGTCACTGGTGGGGGGAGATTTTGTGTCTCACTAGTTGCTCCACGAGTCTCTCCACCATTTATCACCGGCTCGATATCGAAAACCACATACAACAGGACGACAAAACACAAAATAGCGATAGTGGCAGCAATAGACGAGAGGAAAGAATATAAGAAAATTTTCCCATAAGAAATCTCCCAAAAGCGTTTGCTCGTTTTCAGTCCATAAGGAATTAAATAGATCATTGCACCAAGCAATAGCAACCCTCCAACTGTCTCATTAAACAATATGCCTATTGCCGCAATACCAAGAAGCAAATAGAACATTCCACCGACAATGGCGGACATGACCAAATAATTGTCAAAAGTTCTTGGTGTGGAGGAGACATCTTTGAGTATTTTATATTGAACAATGGCAAACACAAA
>LUTY01001381.1 GCA_001640045.1 Candidatus Thiomargarita nelsonii
ACGTCGCCATGAATACGACTGACCCCGTTCCGATGCCGTGAGCCTTGAACGGCTAAGGTGGTCATATTAAAATCAGGCGAGTCATTGGGCCAACAACCGAGTGCCATAAACTGTTCTTCGGACAATCTCAAGTCGTGATGATAAAAAGCACCAAGATAGTTCTTCACCTCTTCTGGTGAAAAATGATCATGTCCTGCCGGCACTGGGGTATGGGTGGTAAATACGGTATTAGCCGCAACGGCTTCAATTGCCGTTTCAAACGACTGTCCCTGAGCTATCAGTTCACGCGCTCTTTCCATGATCAAAAAGGCGGCATGACCTTCATTGATATGCCAAACCGTTGGCGCAATGCCTAATCTTCTGAGTAGTCGCACGCCGCCAATACCCAAGACAATTTCTTGTTTGATGCGGATATCTTTACCGCTGTCGTAGAGTTTGTGGGTAATCTGACGATCATCATCATTGTTTTGTGGCACGTTGGTATCGAGCAAGTAGAGGTCAATATGCCCGACTTGTATTTTCCAAACTTGGGCAGATACTTGTGTTTCTGCAATCTTGATATCAATATAGATTGCTTGTTTTGCTTCATCTACCACAAGACTGATTGGCAAGTGTTGCGGAACGTTCTCATTATAGCTAGCAATCTGATTGCCTTGAGCATCTATCCGTTGGGAAAAATAGCCTTGATGGTAAAACAAGCCAACGGCTACAAATGGCAAGCGCATATCACTCGCCGTCTTGCAATGATCGCCCGCTAAAATACCTAAACCGCCGGAATAAATGGGCAAGCTTTCGTGGAAACCATATTCGGCACAAA
>LUTY01001382.1 GCA_001640045.1 Candidatus Thiomargarita nelsonii
TCCCACGCAGAGAATGGGAACGAGAAAATCCGTTCTCGTTCCCACGCTCTGCGTGGGCATGCATGGTGCGACGCTCTGCGTCGCGTGTGTGTGAATAATAGGAGAACAATGATGAAACTGATAACGAGTTATTTTTTTATATTGTTAATGTTTTGGTACACTGGCGTTTTTGCCGGTCCAGCGCGACAGATTGAATTGACTGATGGTAGCATCATTACTGGCGAGATTGTTTCATTTAGTAATGGGATTTATACCATCAAATCAAATCACCTTGGTATCCTCAAAATTGAGGATTCAAAAGTGCGCTCAATTGACTCAGGTGACTCAAACGCTTCTTTCGGCGACTTGCAAGGGCTGCAAAATCTGATCATGAGTAGCCCTTCACTGATGAATACGATCATGTCTTTGCAGGATGATCCTGATTTTAAGGCGGCTTTGCAAAATCCAGAGGTGATGAGGGCGGTGAGTTCTGGAGATATGAATGCGCTTCTTTCTAATCCTTTGTTTATGAAATTGATTGAAAATCCAAAGGTGAAGGAAATTGCTCAGCAAGTTGAGCGAAGATAAGTTTTTAAAGGAGTCCAAGATTTATCTTGGACTCCAAAATACATTAAAACTCATGAATTTTCCCCGAAAACGATTTGGTCAACATTTTCTCCATGATACTCAGATTATTCAAGACATTGTTGCAGCCATTGCGCCTCATCCGCAGCAGCATTTGGTCGAAATTGGCCCTGGAAAGGGTGCTTTGACGCTACCGTTGCTTGAATCTGCTTGTCAATTAGATGTTATAGAACTTGATCGTGATTTGATTGAG
>LUTY01001383.1 GCA_001640045.1 Candidatus Thiomargarita nelsonii
GCTGGCTGAATGCAATTTTTATATTATTGCCGTCCCCACACCACTGGATGAGCATAAAGCCCCTGATTTGACGGTGCTTGAAAAAGCAAGTGAAATGATAGGTCAAGTATTAAGCAGTGATGATATTGTGGTTTATGAATCCACCGTGTATCCGGGTGCCACTGAAGAAGTTTGTATTCCTATTTTAGAACGTGAATCTCATTTGAAGTTTAATGAGGATTTTTTTGTGGGTTATAGCCCAGAACGTATTAATCCGGGGGACAAGGCACATCGCTTAACTAATATTGTTAAAGTCACTTCGGGTTCCACGCCGCAAGTGGCGGATTTTATCGATCAAGTCTATGGGAGTATTATCTCCGCTGGCACTCATAAAGCCAGCAGTATTCGTGTGGCGGAGGCTGCTAAGGTTATTGAAAACACGCAGCGGGATGTTAATATCGCTTTGATCAATGAACTTGCACTGATCTTTCAGCGGCTCGGTATTGATACGCTTGAGGTGTTGGAGGCAGCAGGTAGCAAGTGGAATTTTCTGCCTTTCCGCCCGGGACTGGTTGGGGGGCATTGCATTGGTGTTGATCCTTATTATTTGACCCAAAAGGCTAAGGATGTTGGTTATCATCCTGATATGATTTTGGCGGGTCGTCGAATCAATGACGAAATGGGCATTTATATTGCCTCTACGGTCGTCAAGCGCTTGATAGAAAAGCGTATTCAAGTCGATGATGCCAATATTTTGATCATGGGATTCACTTTCAAGGAGAATTGTCCTGATCTTCGTAATACCCGTGTGATAGATATTGTCCATGAACTTCAGGGT
>LUTY01001394.1 GCA_001640045.1 Candidatus Thiomargarita nelsonii
GAAATTGATCATGGTTTTTTGCCGATACGATTACCCGTGGTTGATACCACCTTGCACCCCGCCCTCGGTACAGGGACATTACTCGAAGTGCATACGACGGTGCAAATAAATGGCGATAGTGTGAGTCAGCTAAAGATGCCAGCGCAGCAGCTAAAGGATGAAAAGGCTCACATGCAATGGCAAGATTTAGAGGGCACTGTGTACGCCAATCGCAAGTTGACTGCCATACAGACAGAGATACGCAGTCCACAAATACAGTTAGAGACTGATCAAGGTCAAATAGTGATACAACAAATCTCGCTTCAAGCAGATGTGCAACCGGGCAGCACAAATTTCCTGCAAGAAGGTCGTTTAAGTATTGCAGATATACGCTTAGCTGGCAAACAAAAACCGCTAGTCACATTAAAAGGGCTTGAATTGGTAGGCAATAATGATATTGTCAGCGATAATTTGATGATAGGGGTGAAAACGGACTTGCAGCAAATACAAGTTGGAGCGGATCACTATGGTCCTGGTTTTGGTCGTTTTGAACTACTTCATTGGCATGTGCCGACTCTGATGAGTATCAGAAACACGATGACTGAGATACAAAGTCGGGGTTTGCCCAAGAGGCTACAAGATAGGATGCTGAAGCTTAGATTGGCACCATATGGGGTGGCGTTATTAAAAAATACGCCCGAATTTGCGATTACCAGCCTAAATTTTAATATGCCAGAGGGTGAATTACGTGGCACACTGCGGGTGAAAATGGAGCCGTTTGATCAGTTGGCCTTAGCTGCACTCAATCCGTCTTTGCTTTTGAATATCCTGGATGCACAACTGGATATGCATATACCTCAATCACTATTGCAGGACGATTCAACAGCAGACGAAACAATAAAACAACGCCTAAATGTGTGGTTAGAACAGGGGATTTTGATACCTGCCGAAGATCAGTCTAATTATTATCAGAGCCAAATGCAGTTGAAGGCAAGCACTTAAAGCCCTAACTTTTGAAGGACCATGCGGCGTGAGAAGATTCCAGCTACCCAGTAATTGTAATATAAAAGCTGATGCGAAACATATTGCAGGGCTATTTATTTCTAACCAGTTTAATCCTGGGATGCCTGAGTATCAACGTTATCATGCTCTGTCCGAGTGGGTTCCTGAAGAAGGAAACCTTTATAATTTTTTACAATGGGGCGTGCAAGGCTCGCCTGGGCCAGGGCACGATTTTTGCCGGATCACCTGTGCCGGCTTTTTTAGTCAAGGAATGTATTATCCAGAACTAAGAGATTTGGAACAATTAAATAAGGGAAACATAGAATTTAAAAGATGTCAAGAAACTCTCCCCAACGGGCAAAAGTGCCAGACAGATTTTGAAGGGGACAAGTGCCCGCAATGCCAAAACGCTTTTAATGACACACAAAGCCAAAGGATTGAAAAATCAATACTTTATGTCCCCAGGGTTTATCATTATATAGAAAGACAAAAATGTAAGGTATGTGATGATGATAATTATTTTCCTGTAAATCTATGGATTTGTCCACAGTGTCAAAGTAGGAACATTTCTCAGATAACAGAAAGGGAAAAAGCAAATTGCTGTAAGGATTGCAAAAATTATTTCCCTAGTGAGTTAAAGATTTGTCCAGAATGTGGAAGTGGGGAATTTTCTGAAATTAAAGAACGAAAAAAATGTAGATGTGGAGACTGTGGACATGAGTTTCCTATAAACCAAAGGACTTGCCCACTGTGTGGAAGTCATGACATTTCTCAAAGGACTACGTCTTTATTAAACTATATTGGTGGTATCCCATAAGCAAACCAACAATAATGACATTGCGCCGCTGGACAAGCGCGAGTTTTGCCAGTTCACTAAAAAATTACAACGGAGGTTTTGGCTCTAAGAAACTGGCGGTGGATATTTATTAATTAATGAGGTAACAACTATGAACAAGGAACAATTTCAAACGAAGATACAATCGCTCTTAAATAAGCTAGAATTTGATATTGGTGATGGTTATCTGGAGCGCAAAGGCGTTTATATGCAAGGCAGGCAAAGATAATTTGCCTGAAAAACCATGCCAGTATAAAACCAAAGCTAAAAATGCTCAGGAAGCACACGAGGCGATACGTCCTACTTCGGCTAAACGCATACCTTCCGACATCAAAAACTTTTTGAAGCCCGAGCAATTTAAGCTCTACACGCTGATTTGGAATCGCACTATCGCTTGTCAAATGATTCATGCCACACTGGACACCGTTGGCGTTAATTTAGCCTGTGGCGAGGGTAATATCTTTCGAGCGACGGGCTCTACCTTAGTCAATCCTGGTTTTATGGCAGTGTATCAAGAAGGGGTAGACGACAAAAAGGGCGACGATGAGGATGAAAAAATGCTGCCGCCACTTGAGGTTGGAGAATGGATCAAGCTCAAAGATATTCGCACCGACCAACATTTTACCGAGCCGCCACCGCGTTTTTCTGAAGCCAGTTTAGTGAAAAACTTAGAAGAATTTGGCATCGGGCGTCCCTCCACTTACGCTTCTATTATTTCCACACTTCAACAGCGTGAGTATGTGGTACTGGAGAAAAAGCGCTTTATCGCTTTGATGCGGCGGGCAAACCGACACTGCACAAGGACGGCTATCATAAATACACCGCACAGTACGATGCTCGCGGCAATCAAACTGAAACGGCTTACTTTGATGTGGCGAGCAATCCCACACTAGATGCTACTGACGGGACACATAAAACAACTGGAAAATATGATGAGCGTGGCAATCAAATTGAGTTGGCTTACTTTGATGCGGCAGGCAATCCCACACTGCACAAGGACGGCTACCACAAAATCACCGTACAGTACGATGCCAGCGGCAATCCAACTGAAGTGGCTTTCTTTGATGCGAATGGACAGCCCTTCGAGACAGAAATATTCGTAGTCTCTGTTTTGTCCGAGAGTCAAGCAGAAAAACTAGGCTAACTGCCGCTGCTGTGACGTAGGGGGCAAAAACGGGCATCTTGAACGCTTTTTAAATGAAAAATATAGCTGAACAGTAATAAATTTTATACTTATGCATTTTAAATCAACGGTTTTTTTTATATTTAACTTAAATATCAATAATTTAATTATTAAATAACTAGAACATACAAAATAAAAACACCTGGTTCGCCTAATCTAAAGAAATTTGTATTTCTAATATTCACCAGAATCAACTTTTTTTCGAGAAAAAATCGTTATTAAACACTATTATGCCCTTGAGAGACAAA
>LUTY01001385.1 GCA_001640045.1 Candidatus Thiomargarita nelsonii
CATGGTCCAATAGGATTGTTTTATAAAAATCAAGAAAAGCAAGCCCTCCTGATATCTTAAGTCCAATTGCAGAACAATACCAAAGATGGATTGATGTATTATTTATAGCACCTGTTATTTTTAAGTCATCAAGGCATGTAAAATCAAGAAGTCGCCCAGAAAGTATTGGTGCATTAATTTCGGTATCACCTAAATTGAGGAGGAAATGCTCTTTAAGGAATTGTGGTTTTCCTCCAACCCAGCTTGAAATGATAAAATATCTTTTCGTTTCTTCAAAAACTTTTTTACCAGGATTTTTTTTAAGCCAATAAAAATATGGATAATATTCATGTTCTTCTTCAATCAATCCACTTTTCTTTATGGATGAAAGTTTACTAGATGTTTTTTCAAATAGTGTATATTTTTTATCAGTCTTATATTTGCAAAGTAAAAAGGGTTTTTCTGTGCTTACAAATCGTGCAATACCTTTTTCAAATATTATATTTTCCGAAATATTCTGGATTTTCATCCAATCAGTGAAATTAGGTAGCTTTTTCTTAAATAAATCAAGTATGACTGGATAATCATTTTTCCTCCGCCAATTATTAAATTGTTCTGGTGGAAGAGCCCATAATTTTCTGGTATCGAATTGCTTTGTCATAATCCTATTTGCTTTTTTACATCAGTAATTATTATAGGTTATTAATGGATTAAAATCATCAATACCCTCGCCAAATAACCTATAAATAATAGGGCTGTTGTAAAATAAAATCGCTCAATGTAGAACCAAAAAAATAACTAATTAACAATGGAAACACAATAAATGTATCACGAACT
>LUTY01001386.1 GCA_001640045.1 Candidatus Thiomargarita nelsonii
TATCCTGAACGGGGGCGCGGTTTGCAAATATTGCGACTCTTCAAAGCGGGCGGCAAGACTAAAACCCGCTTTGAGCGCGAAAACATGTTCCCGTGTCCGACGTTTTTTCTTATATCGTACCATTGTTCAGTCTCTCTAGTTTTGAGTTTTTTGGTCGAGTGCCACTATGAAATTTATCAGAAATAAAAATCCATGTCAAAACATTTTCAACTACAATCCAATTACAAAGCAAAAGGCGATCAGCCCCAAGCCATTAAACAATTATTAACAGGGCTCAAACGAGGCGATAAGCATCAAACTTTATTAGGAGTAACAGGCTCAGGCAAAACATTTACAATAGCAAATGTCATCCAAGCCGTGCAGCGCCCAACTTTAATCCTCGCCCCCAATAAAACCTTAGCGGCGCAATTGTACAGCGAAATGCGCGGATTTTTTCCACACAACGCGGTGGAATATTTTGTCTCATATTATGATTATTATCAACCTGAAGCCTACATGCCGGCATCTGATACATATATTGAAAAAGATGCCTCTATCAATGCACAAATTGAGCAAATGCGTCTCTCCGCGACAAAAGGCATATTGGAACGCCCCGATGCCATTATTGTCGCATCCGTATCAGCGATTTATGGCTTAGGTGATCCTAATTGGTATATGCAAATGGTATTGCACCTAGTGCGCGGTGAGCAAATTGAACAACGCTTTATTTTGCGCCGCTTGGCTGAGTTGCAATATACCCGCAATGATATGGTATTAGAGCGGAGTACTTATCGAGTGCGTGGCGAAGTGATTGATATTTATCCTGCCGAATCCGAG
>LUTY01001387.1 GCA_001640045.1 Candidatus Thiomargarita nelsonii
CAGCAGCCCATATTCGACGCTCACGTTCATCTAATTCTTGTTCGAGGACTTTGTACTTCTTTTGAATTGTTTCTACTATTTTTGATGAAATCATGTTTTTATATATGGTGGCAGACTGTCTCAAAAACAATAAAAACAGATGAGTTATTTATTTCCAGTTACTAAGCAGAACGATAGCAATAACGATTTAATCAAGCATTTTTTCGTAACCATGTCTATGATTCTCTAAGCCTAACACTAGAGTTGAGCCGCCTGCGAATCGAAGCCACTGCACCTAAAGATAGCAAAGAAGTTACCGAAGTCAATGAACTTAAAACTGGCACTAGATAAGCAGGTCGGCTCGAACGATTTGTTGGATCAACTCTTGCTCAAAAACTAAAATTAGTTTTCTTGTTATGGATTTTCAGCGATTTTAATGCGGTTGTCAAGCTTTAAAATCACAATTGAGTTGTGGATAAAAACTGGCACTTGAGCTTTGATTTGGCTCTGTAGCAACCAAGACCATAAAAAAAATAAGCGTTTAATTCTAACTCGTTAAAACCGTTGTAAATTTTCAAGTCCACCTAAAAATCTGATAAAACTCATCATTCATATAACTAAAATCTTCACCCTCATCAAGCGAGTTTATAAAGTCATCATCTATGAACTCATCATCGCTTGATTGGGTAGCGTTCGTCTCAAGTGCTTGTTGATCAGGCTGCTTAGGCGTGTGTGTCGTGTTTAACGCAACCGATTTGACTGGCTTATTTTGGATAGTTTCTGGCGCGTTTACTATCTGCGTTATGTTAAACTTGGCGATACAGGTCACGATTATCC
>LUTY01001388.1 GCA_001640045.1 Candidatus Thiomargarita nelsonii
AATGCTAATTATATTTGCATTTTTGCAGCTAAATTTTTGTTGTTGTGATCTCCGATAAATTGCGTATTTCTTTATTTAAAGCCCACGCCACTAAAATCACTTCAACACCTTCCGCTTGTAAGCCCTGTAATTGACGGACAAGGCGCGGCACATCACCTGTCAATACTGTATCCACCCAATTAAACACATCAAAACGGGCACTATCTACCACGGCATCAAGTACTTGCGTTGTATCAATCTGCGCTTTGCCATATAATAAATGCAGTTTTTCAATTTCTTGAGCGCAAGCGAGTAAATGTCCCTCAGCGCCAAGATAAATCTTGGACTCCTTTTCTTCAAACCAGAAATTTACACCATCCAAGCCAAAGCCAACACCGTCACCACCAACAAATAAAGCGGCGTATAACTCACCCGATAAAAGCTATGAAAAGCACCCGCTAAGACTTGTACTAAATTCGTCAGTCCATGTTCTAACTTAACAAGGCTCCCCTTAAACCAAGGCCCAATCACGCGCATCACCCCCGGATAAAAATTATGCGTATAGTTATAGGGTATATCGGAAGACAGAAAATGGCCGCCAGCGTAATTGTCCCATTGGTGAGTAATAAAGCGTGGGTTGCCCAAAAAGAAAATAATGGCACCAATGCCAACCCCATAAAAGAATATACCACTCACCCATAACATATTCAGGCTACCATTAGGCCAACTCACCCCACCTAAATGGTAAACAAGGCTTTCATAACCTAAAACCATTTGCGCTTGGGTTTCAAGCTCAAATTGAAACCTTGTTAGCCGGTGGCACCATACAGACTCCTT
>LUTY01001389.1 GCA_001640045.1 Candidatus Thiomargarita nelsonii
CACGCAGCAAATTAATGCCCACCAATACATCAAATACCCCTAAACGCAAATCACGGATAATTTCGACTCGTTCCATTGTATTGACATCTGCGTGCAAATAACGGCTTTTTATCCCATGTTCGATTAAATAATCGGTCAAATCTTCAGCCATCCGTTTTGTCAAAGTGGTGATCAATACTCGTTCATGCCGTGCCACCCGTTTATTGATTTCTGATAGTATATCATCGACTTGGGTAGCGACTGGGCGCACGGTTATGGCTGGTTCGATTAAGCCAGTTGGGCGCACCACTTGTTCAACAATTTGGCGGGCTTGTTTATATTCATAAGCCCCCGGCGTGGCTGATGTAAAAATCGTTTGTGGTGCCAATCGTTCAAATTCTTCAAATTTTAATGGGCGATTATCTAAGGCAGATGGTAGGCGAAATCCATAGGCGACTAGTGTCTCTTTACGCGCTCGATCTCCTTTATACATCGCACCGAGTTGGGGAACGGTGACATGACTTTCATCAATGATCAGCAGCGCATGTTCTGGTAAATAGTCAAATAAAGTCGGTGGCGGCTCGCCGGGTTGGCGCTGCGATAGGTAGCGCGAATAATTTTCAATGCCTGAGCAATAGCCGATTTCGACTATCATTTCTAAGTCATAAGTAGTCCGTTCTTTTAGTCGTTGCGCCTCAAGCTGTTTATTGGCGGCGTACAATTGCTCTAAACGTTCTCGCAATTCTGCTTTTATATTATCAATAGATTGTAATAAAACTTCGCGTGGTGTCACATAATGGCTTTTGGGATAAATCGTCAAACGTGGCACCTGGCGC
>LUTY01001390.1 GCA_001640045.1 Candidatus Thiomargarita nelsonii
CAAATTATACGTATTCTATACAAATTAACTACCTATAATCAGTAATTATGTCAACTACACAAAAAGGCTTAAACGTTGATTTAACAGCGTTTAAGCCTTTTCCTTATGATTATCGTTTATTCATCTTTTATACATCGTTGTTCTCACGTGTTTTCATACGTTTTCATTTACAGAACTTTTGTATCTTTATTCAAAAACGGAGAATCTATTAAAATCAGATTCTGTTATACTAAAAAAGCACTTCCTGTGCGTGAAAGGAGGTGTGATGTACAAATGACTATTGCACTTTTCGTCGTAACAATTATCATTTGTCCAGTTTTGACTGGTATCATTGCAAATTATTTGTATGATAAATTCAAATGATAAAAAGAAAACCCCCACAAAGCTTTGGACGGCTGTGGGGGTTTTTGATGTACAAACACCATCGCACTTTTCGTTACTTTCAGTATATCTTTCATGTTATCTTTTGTAAACTTTTCTATTCTTCCCAATCTACTTGAAGTTGTTTTAAAAATGCCTCTCGTTCTTTCTCTAATTGTGGATCATACTCATTTTGTGTTTGTTTTTCATATGTGCGTTCTTCTAACCATTTTGGTGTTTTTTCACGACTGATATATTGTCGTGACTTACTTATATCCGCCATTTGAGGTTGTCGTTTACTGTGAATGCGTTTCTCAGCATCAAACGTAAACTCTAACCACTCAATTTTACGTCCTTTTTTTGCTTTAATTTTATTGATATTAAGATTATTAAAAATTGAAGAAAGTTCATTAATTATTGGCTTTAATACACGTTTGGTTATATCATTCATCTGA
>LUTY01001391.1 GCA_001640045.1 Candidatus Thiomargarita nelsonii
GTTATTTTAGAAATGATAAATGCCTTGTTTAAAAAAGATTTTTATCATTTCCAAGCCGTTTTATTCAAGCGTTTTCAAATAAAATTTGAGGATAATATTGTTTGGGAAGTTGTCAAATCCGACAACCAAATAACTTTAAGATTGTTCGAGAATAATGCTCTAAAAGAACCCGTTTTCGTGTTTGACAGTGATAAGGTATTACCAGAGTGGTTTACTGAACGTGTTGAGCAAATCAATATTCGTTTGGTAGACACTCAAAGACTCTTAGTTATCGCTGAATCATTGCCAACAACTTTTTCTCAAGAAGCCACCATTTTAAAATATGCTAACGAACTGGCTGAGAATATTAAATCCCACTTAGCAAAATCAATGGAACTGGCTAGCAAATTGGATAGCACTTATCCATCACGATTAGCCAAAAACCGACATCAATACGAAAAGATTTCAGCCGAACAAGTGATGGCTGAACTCCAGCAATTAGAAAAAAAACGTCAATTATTTCATTCTGTTGGCTTACTCGCTTTGGAAGAAAATACGGACTTCTTGGAGAGTACCGACAAATTTATGATACCAGTGCTGATGGTTTATATTGATGATAGCAAGCAAAAATTGCAAATTTTTGAGAATTTTGCACAAAAACTGAAGTGCTTTCTTGAAATCATTAATAACCGCTTTTTATATAAAACAATGTCGGTTGATAAACAGCAAGGATTTATTTTTACCTCAACCACGACGGGCAAACAAATACCCGCGACAGGCTTATCCTGTCGAATAGCATTTGCTATTCGATCAGGCGTAATGTGTTCTCGAATGCT
>LUTY01001392.1 GCA_001640045.1 Candidatus Thiomargarita nelsonii
CCTGACGAAATAAAAGAACATTTACACCAAGCCATTAAAGATAGTGTACAACATCATTTGATAGCCGATGTTGATGTAGGCGTATTTCTTTCTGCTGGTTTGGATTCAACAACCTTGACGGCACTAGCGTCAGAATTAGGTATAGGCGGCTTAAATACCATCACTCTTGGATTTAATGAATACAAAAATACTGAACATGATGAAACGCCCTTAGCCACATTGGTAGCACAACACTATGACACTAGGCACCAAACAAGGTTTTTATCACAAAATGATTTCCATGAGAGTTTAGATGATTTATTAAAGGCTATGGATCAACCTAGCACTGATGGCGTGAATACTTATTTTGTGAGCAAAGTGGCAAAAGAATCTGGGATGAAAGTGGCTCTTTCTGGCTTAGGCGGAGATGAACTTTTGGGAGGTTATCCTAGTTTTAAGGATGTGCCTAGAATGGTTAAACTATTTGGTTGTTGTCAAACCCTGCCGATAGTGGGAAAAGGATTTCGTTGGATTTCTGCTCCTTTCTTAAAACATTTTACTTCACCAAAATATGCGGGATTGCTAGAATATGGTGGTAGTTATGGCGGAGCATATCTACTACGACGTGGATTATTTATGCCGTGGGAATTGCCCAAGCTGATGGATGGCGATATGGTTAAAGCAGGTTGGCAAGAATTGCAAACTTTGCTCCGATTAGACGAAACGACTACTGGAATAGATAGTAATCATTTAAAGGTTTCTGCTTTAGAACTGACTTGGGCTTGGCGGTTTTCGGCGGATAAGTCGCCACTTCGTAAGTGTTCTACACCTTCCA
>LUTY01001393.1 GCA_001640045.1 Candidatus Thiomargarita nelsonii
TAATATCATCCAATAAATCGAGGAGCCCTTCTCGTAGTTCAGTCTTGGTGGAAAAGTCTATGACAGAGAAATCGATGTGAATGATTGGATGTGCTTGCCATTTAATCTTATCATAGATATATAGTCCCTGAAAAAGGGCTTGATTGCCGGAAAATATTTCAGATAAGGTGGAAACTAGTAAAGATTTTCCGAACCGCCGAGGGCGGGATAAAAAGACGTATTTGCTCTGTATTAATTCGGCAATCTGTTGTGTTTTGTCAACATACAGGTATCCATCTTCAATTATTTCGGAAAAGGTTTGAATAGCTAGGGGTAATTTTTTCATATTTATTCCTCTTTCGGTTGGATGTCCAAGATAAATCTTGGACTCCTACATTTTAGTTTAGTACAACTAATTGAGAAATAAACGAATTAAAAAACGGCTCAATACCAGTCATTTAATTCGTTTATTTCCTAATTAGTTGTACTCGCCTATATTAGTACCACGAATTGAGAAATAAACGAATTAAAAACGGCTCAATACAAGTTATTCAATTCGTTTATTTCATAATTAGTTGTACTATTATCTTAGTACAACTAATGCTCAACACCTCGGTAAAAACCTTGAAGAACCTCACTATTATCAAATCCTCTTCTTGCTATATTGAAGGTTTTACCGAGGTGTTGAGCATTCGCTGTACTCACCCACCCCGTCCAAGATAAATCTTGGACTCCTAGCAAAAAAAAATCGCGACACCGCTGCGCGGTGTAATAATTCCGGAATCCTCTTATCGGCCCGCCCGATTAAGCACGGTGCTCGCCGGCTCCGCTACGG
>LUTY01001404.1 GCA_001640045.1 Candidatus Thiomargarita nelsonii
CCCTATTTTCATTGGAGTATAACTCAACCTAAAATAGCCGCACCCAAATCATTTAGGATGCCTATATAACAGTGTATCCTTATACACTCTATCCGGAGTTTTCTCAAGATAATTCATTCGTGGAGGAATCACATGACAGAAGTCGTTGCAACCAAGCAGATTGGTCGTGGGTGGATGTTTATGAACACTAAAACAATGAATAATTAATTTTTACCGAGAATTAGAACAGATAAACCAATCCATAAAAAAACAAGAGATCTCTTATATTTATAATAAGTTGGGGCTTGAGCCATACACAGCAAAAACAATGTCGTTCAATTTAAAACCATTCCATACTTATTTTCTTGAGGCTTAAAAATCAATTGCATGACTATGACAATACCTTCGCAAAATCAAAAATGTTACCGTAAGTGGTTGATTTCAAATGTTCATGACACAGAGAGCGATTTGGCGAAGGTATTGTATGATGATAAATATAACGAACTCGTTGTGGATGATACTGGCACAAAAATTTTTTCACAATAATGAGAACAGCGAATTAGGAAATAAACGAATGACCGTTTTTTGATTAACCGTCTTGTATTTTAAAATGTTTATTCGTTTAGATCGATATTCGTTGTACTATATTAAGAGGCTATACAATGCAACCAAATACCTCAGAAATATCCATTGCAGAGGCAACTAAAATCAAGGCATTGGATCAAATCACTCAAATGCAGCATCAACTTGACTATGATGTTCAAGACTTTACCGTTGAATCGCTTGTTCAAGAGTTTCGCGAAAACCGCATTTATCTCCCAACTTTCCAAAACGACTTGGTTTGGGATAATAAACAATGCACGAGCTTTATTGAATCTGTGATACTTGGCTTACCACTCCCGGTTATGTTTTTTGCGTCTACCGATGACTATGACAGGTTCGAGATTATCGATGGTATTCAAAGAAAAATGGCTTACTTTGCTTTAACTCTTAGATCGACGTTTTTTGGCTTGATATTTTTTGTCTGTCAGACGGTTTGTTTATGTGTGTGTGAGTACAACGTCATTCCGGATAACGAATAATCATGCTTGACATTATTGCGTAGCTAAACATCGAGCAATGCGCGATTTTTTGCAGTCCTGCTCCGCGAAGAGGACTTTATAGCACTGAGGTTCAATCATTTGAAGGTTTTATTCGTTGTCGGACAGGCGTTGTACTCACCACCGCGACAAAAAACGTCGAACTAAGAGTTTAAGGGACATCCAAAAAATAAATTATCCAACGTCATTTAGTGAGCAAACCATCAATTTTTCCTGTTGAATAGGTAAAGTAAATGAGCGGCCCCAAATACATTCAACTCAAAAGGACAATGTCTCAGGCCGAATTTAAGCAACTTGCTGAAAAGCTAAAAAAAGTTGCAAAAAAAAATAACTATGAAGTGATCAAACGTGCCAAACGGGACGAGGAAACCGTTGTGGTAGAGGCGGAGCATTGGCAAACCGGGGGAAAGATTCAAGTCACTGCCAAAACGCATGACTCAAAGATTAATCTTAATATTGAAGATGAAAATGAATGCCGAGACATACTTGAAGAAATTGCCAAAGCCATCGGCAATGATTTAGTTAAGAAGCTTATGCTAAGACACAACTCCCGAGTACGGCTACCCGTGAACAATTGATGGATGATTATCTTGATGTATGGGAAAACTTGCAAGCTGAATGGGAAAATAGCTTTATGCAGTTAGTGGCTGAGTCTGATGACTTGACTCGTCTAACCGCTTGGATACAAAAAATATTTTTTCCTATACAAATAGTTGGATTTAACGATAACTTGATTCATTTTAAACCCTACGGTGCGACTGAATCCGTGTTTATTATTGTGATGACTGAAATTCTCTTAAACACGGTTAAATATTACAGTTCTGCAACGGCAGAACCTGTCACTGTACGTTGGGAATCTCAATAAAAGATTTGTAAATTGGTGTGTGAAAATCCCACCACTCAAATTGAACGTGGTAGCCCGAAAGGTAGTCATAAAGGACACATTTTTTTGAAAGCGATTGCCATAAAATTGCAAGGGCAACGACAAAGTCTATATTTGGTGACATTTTAGGGGAACAGCAAATACCCGAAAAAAATATAGACTTAAAAAGTTTATAAAAAACAATGGAGTGTTGCTAAAACTGGATTTCTTGGAAGCTTTAGACTTTATCCGTAATCCAGAACAATTATCTCTCATAGACTGCATTATTTTAGATGTGTGGCTACCGGTGCCAGCCGCCACTAACCATGACTATTTGCGGACTCTTTTGCAACGCTCTGACGACGCTGATGAACAAAAAGCTATAACCCAATTATAAAAAACGGCAGGTTATCAACTGTATATTGAGTTAGTGATGGAACTTGGCTTTCCAAAAGAACACATTTTGTTTTGTTCTAACCATGCCGAAGAACTTGGTTATATTCGCAAGGCATTTGAAAATGCGAAAATTGAGTTGAAACCTATTCTCACTAAAGGAAAGGAAGATAGGCTTAAGGTACAAGCATGGGTAAAAGAGCGCCGATAAAATCATTACGCGGTGCTAAGGCGGGGGATTATCGAAGGCTGTCAGCGGATTAGCTCGCTTATTCAAAACCACCCCGAATTTATCCAGTTTGGTGAATTTATCATCGATTCAAACGGGGAAGTGACTGTCAAGGATATGCAGGAGTATTTGGAAACCTTGCAAAACTTGTTGCCTTTGCGTGAGCCTCAAGCAGCGATTTTATAAGTTGTTGGTGAGAACGTTAACCCATGAATGGGATGCTGCTGATCCTAAGTTGCAAATAGACAATCAAGTCAATTTCACTTTTGGGTGGATTATGAAAAATGCCAGAAATTGGTCAACGCATACCCTCGGCGCAATTAACTCGCCTTGCTTATCAAGCTTTGATAGCAGCGCGACATAAGGCAGAACGTTTGAACAATGCTGCCGCAAAAGCTTATGTCTACGGCAATTTGGGACAATTGTATGAAGGGGCTAAGCGTTATGATGAAGCCTTAAATTTGACACGGCAAGCAGTGTTTTTCGCTCAACAAACCGCTAAGTTGCCATTTTTGTATGTTTGGCAATGGCAATTAGGACGCATCAAAAAAGCACAAGGCGATAAAGATGGTGCCATCGTTGCCTATCAACAAGCGATAAAAAATCTCCAACCCATTCGCAGACAACTGGCAAGCACTGGTTATCTCAATATCACAAAAACCTTTCGTGAACAGATCGCGCCT
>LUTY01001395.1 GCA_001640045.1 Candidatus Thiomargarita nelsonii
AGCGACTTGTGGTGGCAGTGAGAGTGGTGGCATAGTGAGCTTCCCGCTGGGTACGATGAATAGTGGGGACATGGCTAGTTGCACTTTCCAAGTTCAAGTGAGTGGTGATCTGGGTCATACAGTTTTATTTGTCGATGACATGGAGAGCGGTGAGGGCAATTGGACGGTATCGCATGGGCAAGGTCAAAATAACTGGACACTGAAGAATTCTAATCCACACAGTGGAAGTTATGCCTGGTTTGCTCAGGAGAGGGATGTCATTACTGATCAATATTTGAGCATGACCAATCAGCTACCATTGAGTGGTAGACCTATCCTACACTTTTGGCATCACTATAATACAGAAAGCAGCTTTGATGGTGGTGTCGTTGAAATATCCACCGATGGTGGTACGACTTGGACGGACTTAGGAGCGGAGATGACGCAAAATGGCTACAATGGGAGCATTTCATCTAGTTGGGGCAGTCCTATTGGGGGGCGCGGAGCATTTACGGGTAACAGTGGTGCCTATATAGAAACGCTAGTCGATCTCAGCAGCTATAATGGTCAGAATGTACAAATCCGTTTTCGCTTTGCCACAGATACGAGTCGTAGTGGTAATGGTTGGTATGTGGATGATGTCCAGATTGTTGATGAAGCCGCGATTTTCAACGAGGCTTGTGTTGAAGCCAGTCGTGGTGATGTTGATTGTGCAAGTGTCCTGACACCTGTGATTATACCAAATATTGTTGTGTCTCCAGACAGTTTGGCTTCAACCCAAGCGGCTGATACACAAACAACGCAAGTGTTGAATATCGAGAATACTGGTGGTG
>LUTY01001396.1 GCA_001640045.1 Candidatus Thiomargarita nelsonii
TGCATTAAGGTCCATTTATGGTATTGGCCCCACCTTGGCTCGGCGTATTTGTGATGCGACCGGTATCGTTCCAAGTACCAAGGTTAGGGATCTAAAAGAAACCGATTTGGACAGTTTGCGTACTGAAATTGCCAAATACAATGTTGAAGGTGATTTGCGTCGTGAAGTCGCAATGAATATTAAACGTTTGATGGATTTGGGATGTTATCGTGGTATGCGACATCGGCGTGGTTTGCCAGCACCACAGTAAGCACATTTACGTCCCCATTTTTCTAGCAAGTATTCACGCACTTCGTAGCCAGCTAATACGCCTTGTTGATATTCCACGCCAGACACTTCAGAATTTTGCATCTTTTGCGTATCAAACCTGACAGTTTCGCACGCAATGCTAGTGATAGGAACCAGCCTTTGTAGTCGTTCAGCCCAGGTTTCGACATTAAAAACACGAGACATTAAAGACGGTGGTAACCATCCTTTTGGACGACGACGGTTATTAAAACGAGCCTGACGATAGCGTGTTTTGCGGTTACGTCTTGCCCGCCTATTGGCTCGACGGCTTTCCAAGTCTTTTTTGATTTTCTGCCCCCGATGATTTAAATTGGCACCAAAAATGATTTCCAAACCACGTTCAAAATGCCCAACAAGAGCAATGCCTGTCGTTTTGCTACCAGGGTCAAACTTCAATTCAACCGGTTGCACATCGCCACCAACCCTATCCTTCAAGATAATTGTAAACGGGTAGCGTTTATAAACAGCCGCACGCCTTTGTTTAATAACTCCCGTGCTCTTGCTGGATGGCAAGGCATCAGGGG
>LUTY01001397.1 GCA_001640045.1 Candidatus Thiomargarita nelsonii
AGTTTTGGATGCAATTGTTGATAGGCTGAGCTACGGGAAAGTATGTCAAAACCAACAACTTGGGCATTGATCATGACTAACAAACCATGTTGTTTAGCTTGAGGCTCAAAGGCTTTTTCATACTCCGCCAATTCACTGGCTTTCGATTCATAGACATCCCGCATTGCGCCCGTCGGTGAATCAACCCTTGTAGCCGCTGATAATTCATTAATCTCATTCCAGACGGTGCCTTGATCTGAGCTATAGCTCCTTTCTCGGCGCAGGGATTCGTGTACAGACTGTGTTTTGCTTGAGCGGATACTACGCGCCATCACATGTCCTGAGCTTGAAAACTCTGCTGATGAATACGCCCACCGTCCCTGCTCGGTGCAACTGACGGGGATGATTGTCTCTGTTTGGGGCTTGAGCAGAATGCTTGTGTTTAAAACACGATTTTGCTTTGCCCCCATCAATTCTTCGCCATCCAGTAAAAGTACATATTGGGTAGCGGTGTTCGTCACCTTTAATTCTGGCACCGAGCCAGATTGATCGATTTCAGTAATTTTAAGGACTTGTTGATCTAATGCATCCTGCAAAGTGAGATATTCAGGGCCATTATCGCCCGGGGCTAAGAGGGGCACCGTTGCCATGTTTTTGAATTTTTGAACATATCCTAATGTCAGTGACTCAAGGTATTTGTGGATAGTGGGCTTCATCTTTGACTCCTCCTCTGGATTGAAAAGATTTGCCGATAATGCATGGCATAACTTTTGAGCAGTTTTGGATGCAATTGTTGATAGGCTGAGCTACGGGAAAGTATGTCAAAACCAAC
>LUTY01001398.1 GCA_001640045.1 Candidatus Thiomargarita nelsonii
GAAACTTGGTTTCTCAGCTACGATTTTATTATTGTAGGGAAAATTGAATAACGAAGAATGCTCAATCATCATCTTCAAATTTAACTTCACGGGCATCAAGGTGGTTGCCATCCCAACGCCCTTCAATTTCAACCAAAGCATCTTGACGCAAATCGGCACGACTGCCATGTTCAAATTGGGCATTTTGTATGTCGGCTTGCACCGTGTCACTGTTCAGTTGAAACCGCTTGACTTTATAAACCTTTATGGTAATCAGGTTGCCGTTAATAGCAGTGATTTGGCCTTTCACTTCAGCATTTTCATCATCATCATCATCATGTCGTTCGTGTTTTCTTCTCTCGAAGTGCTTGCCTGAGCGATAATCATCTTGTGATTTTCTGCCTTTTGATCGCCAAAGACGTTTAGCTTCATCCTCATCGCCGCTACGATGACACTCCGTACAATTCTCATAATCATAGATACCCTCTTCAAGGTGCTCCTCTCTGATTTTTGAGGGACTATGTTCATGACATTCATAACAGGAATATTGGCTATAGTCATTGTTCAGATGGCATGTGGCACAGTCAGGCTCGTGGTGTCTGTCAAAACGAAAATACTTGTCGTGGTCAAACGTTGCGGGTTTCCACTTGGTTTGACTATGACATTGGTCACAGTTTCCAGCTAATTTTGCGTGCAAAGCGTCTTTGGGCTTCTGATGACAGCTATCGCAATTGTTTTGCACCGAGAGACTCAACAATTGGTGAGAAAAGCGTTGGATACTTCGATAGACCTTCATTCCTTGATGATCACTATGGCAGGCGATACAATTT
>LUTY01001399.1 GCA_001640045.1 Candidatus Thiomargarita nelsonii
ATTTTTTTTGAATAAAAATAAGTTATATAACTAACTTAGACCAAAGTTTAATAAACAAATTAAGTTAGTCAACTTACATAGGAGGCAATTATATGACCCAAGAACAAACGCTGAGAGTGCAAACCACCCAGCTCAAAGAAGAATTTATAGCCGGGCTACCTGAAGAAGTAAAGCGCACAGTCGGAGAAAGTCTGGCAAAACTACTTCAATCAGACGTTGCCAAAAACGCCAAAACGCTTGGCGACAAAGCACCTGATTTTAATCTACCCAATGTCAAGGGAGAACAGGTTCGACTTTCTGATGCCTACAAGGCTGGACCAGTGGTTTTAAGTTTCTACCGAGGAGGCTGGTGTCCGTTCTGCAATTTGGAAATGCGAGCCTTACAACAACACCTGCCACAAATAAAAGCACTGGGCGCCTCATTAATAGCGATTTCCCCCCAAACCCCGGACAACTCATTAACCACTGCTGAAAAATTACAACTTGAATTTGAAATACTCAGTGATCAGGGCAACAAGACGGCGCGTGACTATGGCTTGTTGATGCAAGTCTATGAAGAAATGCGGTCTCTTTACCTCAATTGGGGATTTGATCTACCAGCAGCCAATGGCGATGATAGTTATGAATTGCCAGTACCCGCCACTTATGTCATTGATAGAGAAGGGATTATCCGTTCTGCTTATGTGGACAAGGATTACACCACACGCATGGAGCCCACTGAGATTATAAATGCTTTGCAACAGATGTAAAGCAAATATAGTCCATCAAAATATTGATAACTATTGATATTGGCTGGACACTTACTCAAA
>LUTY01001400.1 GCA_001640045.1 Candidatus Thiomargarita nelsonii
GCCTTTATCAGCTTAAATTTCATCCCGATGGAGTTTGTAACTATATCTTGAGTCTCTGTTGGTGTTATTTCCCCCCCCGTTGGCAAAAAGGTGGCAATGTCCACAGGATGGCTTTTGGGCATCACATTATGATTGGGTTGCCACTGCTCCTGATATTCGCAACCCAACTCTTGAGATAAATATTTGGGGGTTTGCCAACCTATCCAATATTCTCCGTCATCTTCAAATAACATCTGCACCCAATGATAGTCAACCACGGGAATAACCGGCATTCTTAATAGCGATATATCCTTTAAGCGCAGACGAGGATGGCTTAACGCCGGCATCGGTGCCGAAATCAGGGCGGATGTCAACAGCCCTATAGCAATAGACTTGTCCCTAAATAATTTACCCTCGTTCCCACGCCGAGCGCAGTAGTGTTATACATAGGTTTAGTACAACGGATTTGGGGAATAAACGGATTGTGTTTTAAAACGGTATTTTGGAGTCCAATTATCACAGAATCTAAATGCCTATTTATCAAGGTTCAATATACAACAACTCAATCCGTTTATTCCCCAAATCCGTTGTACTAGACTTTTAGAGACTTATGTATAACGATGAGTGCAGAGCGTGGGAACGAGGAGCTGAGTAGTTACCAAATTATTATTAAGGGACATGTCCAATATCAAACATGGTAAGCTCCTTAGTACAACTGATTGAAAAATAAAAGAATTAAATTATTTGTCAATTAACGACAGGGATTATATTTAAAAAAGGATAAATCAAAACCAGCGGAACAAAGAAATGATTTGTCTTTATCCATCGCG
>LUTY01001401.1 GCA_001640045.1 Candidatus Thiomargarita nelsonii
AAATCAATGCGTTTCGCTGCATTAAACAACTATATTTAGCGTTTTCGCATCAATCCAGCATATTCATAACTCCGGGAGCCACATCTTCTACCTTATGGCATAAAGCTGCTTAACTTAATGACATTGATTTTTTGAGTGCCCTTTAGGGCACTTGAGCTTTTAGCCATGAAATTTATTTCATGGCTTAATTTGCAATAACTCTAATAAGTCGCTAAAGCGCTGGAATTCACTGAGCGTAAATTCTTTGGACAACAGATGTACTGCTATGTCTGTGTAGTCTAGCTTACTACGCAAGCGTTCTATCGCTTTTTGTAATATGTGTGCATGATCAAAAGCTAAAGAGATTTTAAGTTGATTGCCTTGAATAGGATACCAAAACGCTTCTGCGGCATCTGTGCCAGCATTGAGCTTGATTTCATCCGCCGCGACTAGCGCAAAATAGGCAACGCTGACAGTCCATCCGCGTGGATCACGCTGCGGATCACCATAAGTATAAAGCTGCTCAAGATATTGATTTTTAACGCCAGTTTCTTCAAACAATTCACGCTTGGCTGCGTCTTCCAGACTTTGATCCGTGTCTATTTGTACAGCACCGCCGGGCAAGGCATAACTGCCTTTGAAGGGGGGGATGCCACGTTTTATTAAGAGTACTTTGAGCCTCTCGTCTGCCACAGTAAAAATGACAATATCTACCATGATGGCTGGTCTTTTTGTATAGGGGGGATAAGTTTCTTCCATATCTGATACCTTGAAGTTGCAAATTAAGCCATGAAATAAATTTCATGGCTAAAAGCTGAAGTACCCTAAAG
>LUTY01001402.1 GCA_001640045.1 Candidatus Thiomargarita nelsonii
GTGCCGTGGCGGGGGCGGCTGGCGATAAATGGAGTTTAGGCTTTGTGGCGGAAACGGAACGGCAAGTTGTCAAACATTTAGAGGGACATTTGCAACGTTTACCCGCCCAAGATCTTAAAAGCAGAGCTATTTTAGAACAAATGAAGGAGGATGAAGCGCATCATGCGACAGTTGCCATCAAAGCAGGTGGCGTGCCTCTACCAAAACCAGTGCGTTGGTTGATGGGGGGGATGGCGAAGGTGATGACTCAAACAGCTTTTTGGATCTAATAAGTAGATACACAAAAGTTTTTTAACATACCTTTTAGAAACCAAGTTTTTTGAAAAAACTTGGTTTCTTTCAGCTCAGAAATGTTAAAAGATTTATGTGTACCTACTTATGTATTTAAATTTTTGCTGGTGGATTTAGGCCTCTGTTAATTTTCAACTTAACGGGACCATGACCGATTAGAGCAGAGTCCTAAAAGTCCTTTTTCAGTGTGAAAAACACCCGCTCATCAGCAGAATTGTCCGGGTTGTCTAAGTCTGTGTCGCTAAAATCTACGGACAATGTAAAATCAGCGACAGTATAGGACAACGAAACGCCATAATAAGTGTAGTCATCCAATCCGACTTCATCATTTTTGTCGAAATTTTGCCGACCAACATACCCACCAAAGCCAATGCCATTGTCCAAGGAGTGACCAACACTGAACATAGCACTGTGAGCCTTGCCGGTTTTACCGCCATACTCAGCTACGTAAGCATACTCTAAACCAAACTCAGTCCCCACTGGCAAACTATAACTCAAGTTGAGAAAAAACTCGTTA
>LUTY01001403.1 GCA_001640045.1 Candidatus Thiomargarita nelsonii
TTTGGCAAATTCCAGCAAACCTTCTTTTTTGGCTTTAACCACCAAACCTAGAGAACCGATTAAAGGTAGATTTAAAATCTTCGCACATTTACGAGCCGGTAAATCATCTAATATCACACCATATTCAGAATTCTTTACTGCTAAAGTGATAGCCTCACTTTCACCATTCCCAAGATTCCAATTGGCAACTAATGGTTCAATGGCGACTGTTTGGCGCTCAACTCTGGAATTATCAGACAATTTGCTCAACAATAGTTCAATATCACCCTTCCGCGATACTTCCTTGACAACGCTTTCAGGAATAATCCAATTTTCCGCTAAAGGGCTGATGGTCGAAAGAAGTGAGGCCTTTCCTAACACTATGAGGGGAGACGCATCAAAAACCCAATTAGGTTTCATACCCAGCCTCCTGGAGAATTTCCTTGGCTGAATATTGAAAAGGAGATATATCAAATTGCGTTAAGGCCATAATAAAGTCTTCTCGGCACAATCCAGCTATTTCAGCCGCTTTTTCTTGAGACACTATTCCCTTTTCGTACCATTTAACGGCAGCCGCTATTCGCATACTCATAGCGAATTCCTCCG
Source organism: Candidatus Thiomargarita nelsonii (assembly GCA_001640045.1). Classification (GTDB taxonomy): domain Bacteria; phylum Pseudomonadota; class Gammaproteobacteria; order Beggiatoales; family Beggiatoaceae; genus Thiomargarita; species Thiomargarita nelsonii_A. Next base: position 586 of record LUTY01001403.1, read on the forward strand.
TCGTTTGTTGTAACACGGAAAATACGCCTATAGGTATTTCTATCTTCACTGTTTTGCTGCTTTGGGGTTTCATTTTTAACCTTCTTTATTTATTAAGTGCCATGCCATCTCGTGCCGCCTAAAACGTCTCATGTAGGGTCAACGCCAAAAGCTTTTCCCTGAATATGTCTTCAATACCGTTTATCTTGAGGATAATCCTTTTACCTTTCCAGAAGTTCAAACC
>LUTY01001500.1 GCA_001640045.1 Candidatus Thiomargarita nelsonii
TTGTCTGTCATTCCGAACGGACGTGAGGAATCTTACCAGCGGGATAAATATTAAACTGTTGATAAAAAAAGATTTCTCCCGCTGGTCGAAATGACAAGAGTATTGATAAAAAAAGATTTCTCCCGCTGGTCGAAATGACAAGAGTATAAATTCTGTACTGAGCAAAAAAACATTAAAACTTATGGTTCAGTACTTAAAGTTGTTTAGGGATTAGCCTCTTGTGTGGGGCAATCTTTACCTTTTTGACTACGACATAATAAATATTCACTCATCTTTTCAACACCTTCTGTCATTTTTTCCAGCAAGGAATTTTCATTCTTATGTTGCGTTTGTATCTCCTCTACTGTGTCGTGGGCTGTGCTAATTTCTTCAATAGCCGCTTTCAGTGTGTTTTCAGTGTGTTTAACCTCCTGAAATAAGCGATTTCCCTCTTCTTTTGCCCTTTGTAAGTCTTGTTTTGCCTTTGCCTTGGTTTGTTCTTTTTTCTTTATATCGTTTTCTAGTCTAGCGGCTTCAGATTCCAAATCTTTAACCGTGGGCGAAAGCGTTTTTTGAGCCCTTTGTACCTCTCTTATCTCAATAACTAACTTTCTCCAATCAAGAACATTTTGGTAGAGCTTATGCCAATTTATTTCTAAAGCACCCTGAGATATCCACATTTCACAGCGTTGCTTTACTTGTGTACTCACTTCCTTTGTTTTGAGTTCGTCTATCAGTACTTTGCGAACAAACTGGTAGTACCAAGTCTCCTTTTCAATTTCAAATTCAAATTTGAATTTCAACCAATCACCCAAAAACTGACTTAACTCTATTGGTAACTGACTTAACAAATAATCACTTAACTCCGCCTCATCCAAATTTAGACACATTTGCCTTGCTTGCTGTTCTGCAAACTGAACAATCTTATTTAGAACCTTGTCACTTTCTCTCCAATCCGGAGATAAGTTATCTAACACCGTTTCCTTTTGGCTTTTGCGTTTAAGATACTGTTTTATAGCATCCTCTAATTGACGGAATTCTTTTTTGATACGATTTTCTAGTTCATTTCGACGCTCAACCCATCTATTCAGTTCAGCATCTATCCGACCATAACGTCTTTCAAAGCCTTGCTGTTTAGCCTGCTGATCCTGATATTGGTAATTGATGTCGCGGAATTTTTGTGCTTTTTCAACTAGCTTAGCGAGCAATTCATCCAACTTTGTTCGTGTTTGTCCTAATTCAGAAGACGTGTCAGCTATACGTTTTTCCAGCTTACCGACTTGACTTTGTGCAACTTTTCTAACTGATTTTAATTGTTCAGCTTTTTCAACCGGCCACTTAGCTAAGATAGTTTCTACACCATACGACAATAGCCACTGAGCATCTTGCCGACGTTTTTCTAAGTATTCCATGCCTTGTGGAGGGTTGGCGGTTTTAAACAGCCGAGTAGTCACTTCAACGGGCATTTCCGCTTTTTCAAGTCCAAAGTTTTTGAGTTGCTTGTTCCATTTTTTTTGCAGTCGCTCTATATACTGCGCCATGGCATCAACCGCTTTTTTATCGGCTAAGGTGGGTAACTTGCCCAGTAATATAGCCGCCTTTTCTGAAAGAATATCTGTTCGGGCTCTGTTGAGAATAGTCGTCAATGAGCTGATAATTATTTTAAAGTTCTTAGGGTTATTTTTTTTATCTACCAATTGAGTCAATACTTCAAGTGCCGCCCGTTGAACGGTGCTTGAATCCGAGAGTGCAAAGGCTAAATGCGGTAAAGCATCGCTAACTAGATTTTGATTTGTTTGTTCAGGCTCGGCAAGTAATGCCTTGATAGCACTAGCGCGTACTAATTGATAACGCTCATCCAATAAATAAAGTGAGCCAACAAGGCGTGGATTTAGCACTTGACGAGTGGGTATCAGTAATATTTCACCTTTGCCAGCTAGTGTGCCGTAGTACGGAATTTGATTAATCTTTTCTAACTGCGAAAGTTCTTTCGCAGTCAAGAGTTCACGTATTTGGTGGCCCAAGGTTGAGCCTTTAATTGTCCCGGTTAGAATATTGTCACTTTGCTGTTCAATACCAATACGTCCTTCTAGTGCTTGTTTTAATAAAGCAGTAAATGGCGAATGCTTTTCAAGACTCTTGGCTTCTGCGCTACGAATATTTCTATACTGTTCAGAAAGATTAGCTTGATCATCGACTTCACCACTTCCAGCGGCAATCACTTGCACGACGGGTTGAGCAAAAGCCCGTTCTAAAGGAATCGCCTTATCACTTGGTGGCTTTGCTTTGCCTAATGAATCTTGGAATATGGATGAAATTTGGCTAATAGTACTACTATAGCAGGCATCCAATATTAATAAGGTATGATGGGTACCATAAGCAGCAATCTTAGTCGCTAGATCAGCTAAGGCAAAGACACTGTTATAGGGGACAATAGAGCCGCGTTTTCCATGCCCCGAGTAGTAGAATACCAGAAGCGATTCATCACCATCCTTCTTGACGGTTTTCCGAAAATCATCCAATTGTTGCTCAAGAATATCCTTGTTTATGCAATTAAAAGTTCTCTTATCGACCGTTTTGTCTATCTGGTTGGTGATGAGTTGGTGGCATTCATCATTAACAATAGCTTGTTTATTATCATCAACAAGCAAGCGTACTTGAAATCCATAGCGTTCTGCTAAAACGTTGGCGATTGCCACGGCATCATAAGTCGGACCAGTGAGTGGTCTTTTTTTATAGCGACTAATCCCGACAATAAAGGCAAAGCGTTTTTTGTACTTAGTAAAAGCTTCTACCTTGTCAGGCGTGGGATTTTTATGGGCGAAAGTGGCGCGTGTGTCTTCTGCTGTTGCTATATGGCATTCCGCCACAAAAACGATTAGTAAAACAATTCTTAATAAATGAAGTCGCATGATCATTGGCTCCTTAATGAGTATAAATGGGTAAATATATGCCGGCTCTTTTCAGCTAATGTCTCACAAAGCACATGGCGTTTGAGGTCATTTTGAGATAATTTGTTCTCCATGTCTTTCAGATGATTCACCACTTCTTCATAATCTTTGAATTTTTGAGCCAGTTCTGTGGCACGCTCTTTTTTGTTTTGAAAATCAAAATGCTGTATTTCTTGATTACACCCGGTATCCAATGATTTTGTCCAGTCACCTAATTCCCAAAACAATAGCCATTTTTCATCAATATGATGAGAAGGATCACCTTTCAATCCTTTTGAATAGATTAAGAACATGAGTGAATTTGAAGTGCCACGGTAAGAAGATGGGAAAAATTCATATTGTCTTTCTTGGTGGATAAGGGGTGGTATTACTAAAACGGCTACAACAATGCTTGCAAATACCGGCCCCCAGACTATTATCCGAGCAGGAGCAGCTTGGATAATCCCCGCTCTTACCAGTTCATTTTTAGGTATGCGGAAATTTTTTATCCACTTAGCCCAAAATCGATCATCAAGTTTGTCCCAGTCGCGTCCACGCCCAAAAAATAGCTTGAGTTTAGGCCCTTTTGTAAAGGCACCAGCAAATTGAGCCTTTTGCCCTGCGCGTAAGCTTAACCAAGCAGCAGGAAAAGTGGTCAATGCAAAGACAAGTGCTCCTTCTTCAATGCCAACATAAGTAAATTCGTTGGATGAGAAAATTCGATTTGAGGCTGGTAAATAGTCTGTTAAATCCTCTTCGTGAAGACGGTTGAGCCAACTATTGAATGTTAATCCGTATTTTGTTGATAACATTCTATTTTTAAAAGCTTTATTTTTTATTTTTTGACCTTGACATATTTTCTTCCATGCGCTCAGCATGTCAAAATCTGGTTGACAAAGTAAGTTGACAACCTCAAAAGGGGCTTGGTTACGGAAAATGACATTAATGTCCTTATCTAACTTTGGTAATAATTTACTTTTTCCGGACTCCAGGATCACAATATGTTCGATACCGGCTTTTTGCGCTGCTTGATGCCGTTCTAATAAGGATTGTATCGTTCTTATGGACGCAATCCGAGTGAGTTCTTCACTCGTCCATTGAAACCAGCCTTGTTGTGTTTCTTGAAGCTTGGGCTGACTTTCTTCGGCTATTGAAAGTGCGATCACAGACATAGCTTTTCTCCTATTGACAATTATCCAGTATATTCCAAATGTATCTAAATTCAGGTAATGTTGCCCGATCAATAAGTTCCATCATTTCTTCTACTTTTTGATCAACACCTCGTGCAGCTTCCAAAAGATTCTTTATACGCTTATGTTCATTGCTCAATGGTTTGACGAGAACATCTCTTGCATTTGTTTGTAATTCCAGTTGTTGCGGAAAAAGCTTTTGCATTGCCTCATAAATGTAGTTACAAAACGCAAGGCCCCAAAAACGGAATAATGGGCTATTACACCATTTTTGCGGAGGGTTTCCCCTTTTCGTATTTCCAAGTTCGTTTGCTTTTGCGTTCCTCGCCTCGTCAGCAAAGCTTATCATTCTTTTTGAAATTTCTTCCAATACCCCATCAATATCTTCTGGTGCAAGATGCCCCATTTCATTGGCAAGCGTATTAAAAAATAAAAGTCTCTTCTCCTTATCTTGAGTACACGCTTCCTCAGCTTTTCCTAAGAATAGATGAATTAACTTAGAAAAAATGGCAAGACATGTCATTTTATGATGAGTTAGCGTCTTTTTATCTAATATTTTATGCTTTACAAGTGTTTTTGCATTTAATATCTGAGTCCATTGCAGCATGTGCGCTGGAGTTGCACCGTGTTGTTGTAGTACACCTAGTTTGGTTTTGCCTAGCCAATCATATATACCACGATAGAAATTACGTGGGTCAATTTCGTCCGCCCTGGCTAAGTTAATCGAACGTAACCAAATATAGAGTGCCTCATAGGCGATATACACTTGAAATTTAGCAACAGACTGAGCTGGCAAGTTTGCTGGAATCTGACATGAGGTATCGCTCACCCAATTTAATAAAGCCTTAATCAAGGTCTTAAAAGCTTGTATTTCGTATGAATCAACTGGTATAGGAAATTTATCCTCTGTTATTCGTCGAATTAAATAATCAGTTCTTTTTGTAAAAACCGCCTGTTTCACATTTTTTGTCAAACCGATTCTCTTCAAATGTTTATCGAAATCGATTCCATTAAGAGAGTCATACAATGGGCTAAGGTGATTAATAAGCACGTTTTTATGCGCTTTCCAAACGGTTTGCTCATTTGCATTTTGATTAACAAAATCAAAATAATTAAGGAGATAACGAATAGTCTCCCAGATAGTAGGGTCTTCTATCTGGAGAAATTTTTGATATTGTGTGACTTGTTCTTCATTCATGTTGTCATCTCTGAGCCAATTTCAGAATTTTTTTAGAAATTCATTCAATGCTTTTTTTGAAACCCGTTGTACTTCGGGGCTATTTCCATATTTGATTAATTTATTTCCTATAAAAGAGGGGACACCAGTCACTTTTTGAAAATTCAAGTCCACCTCTGAAACCCCGTCCTTGTCAAATTGTATATATGGTTTGAGCGTCATGTCAATTTTAAATCGTTCATCCTTGGTTTGGATGTCACAACCAATTTGATGCTCCTTCAACTGGAACTTTGATGGCAACTTGCTTCTGGTGGCCTTATATTTGTAGAAGAGAACATCACTTTTGCTAAAGTTCAATTGGGTACGACATGTAACATTATGTATAAAGCCATAAGTCTTTTTTATCAGATCGTCACGCTCTTGGGCGTTTGTTGAAAAACTGAGTTGACAATCCATCTGATCGGCTTTTGATGACAGTGCCTTTTCACAGGCACTGGTGTCAAATTCGGCTACCGATATTTCAGAAAAAAGAACCGTTGCCGTAAACATGGCAAAAACAAATAGACGCATAATTTTCTCCAGCCTAAGGCCAAAAAAATAACGTACCCAGGCAAAAACCTCAGAGGTTTGTCAAACCTCTGAGGTTTAACTAAGGTGCCTAAAACGATAAATTGCTGAGAAATTGGTTCAAAGCCGCTTTTGCTTTTTCTTGTAGCTTAGAACCATTCCCATATTTAATGATCCATTTTCCGATAAAAGGCGGAATCCCCGTTACATCGCTAACATTTAAGCGAACATCCGAGGCACCTTCGTTAGCAAACTGTATCCACGGCGCAACCGTTAAACCAATTTGAAAT
>LUTY01001414.1 GCA_001640045.1 Candidatus Thiomargarita nelsonii
ACCTTTGGCACAAGCTGCAACTGATTGCGCGGCTGTTACTGAAATACCCTCTACGGAGTGTGAGGCACTTGTCGCTCTTTATAAGAGTACTGGTAGTGCTAATTGGACGAATAAGACAGGGTGGAATGAGACGAATACGCCTTGTAGTTGGAAAGGCATTTCATGTAGCGGGGGGCATGTATCGATGCTCGATCTGTCTAACAACGAACTCACCGGCTCAATCTCAAATGAATTAGTCAATTTGACCAATTTGACGACTCTCAATCTGTCTAACAATCAACTCACTGGCTCAATCCCAACTGGTTTGACTAATTTGAGTTCTCTCGATCTGTCTAACAATCAACTCACAGGTTCAATCCCAACTGATTTGAATTTGAGGTCTCTCAATCTGTCTAACAATCAACTCACCGGCTTAATCCCAAGACAATTGGGTCATTTGACTAATTTAGAGCTGGATTCCAACCAACTATGCGGAAAAATCCCAACAAGTTTGAAAAACCTGATCGCAGATGAATATAATAGATTTATTCAGAATACATATACATATGATAATCAAATTAATCTTCATGTCAGTTTAAATAACAACCACCTAAACCAATCTGACTTAGAAATGATTTATGGGCTGGATCAGGGTAATATATTGGATCCGATGACTGCACATACACAAACACCTTGCCCTATTACAATATTGCATTTCTTGCCAGTAACATACAGCGTTACCGAAAACGGTGGGCAAATCACTATCACCGCTGCTCGTGTCGGAGTTAATGACGGAACTATATCGGCAAACTACGCCACGACTGACGACATTGCCACAGCCAGCAACGATTACATCCAAACCACAGGAACATTATCTTGGGCAGATGGCGACTCTGCTGACAAAACCTTTACAATAACTATTATTGATGATGAGCAATTTGAAATTCCTGAAACTTTCACAATTACCCTAATTGATCCGATTAGTGGGGAAAATTTAGACATTGCCACTGTCACCATCAATGATAATGATCCGTTTGATTGTGCGATAGTCACAGAAATTCCAACGACGGAGTGTGAGGCACTTATTGCTCTTTATAATGGTACGGATGGTGCTAATTGGCGGTATAACGAGGGCTGGGATGTCACGAATATGCCTTGTAGTTGGGATGGCGTTGAATGTCAAGATGGGCGCGTATCGCGGCTCAGTCTGTATTCCAACGAACTCACCGGCTCAATCCCAACAGTATTGGGCAATCTGAGCAATTTGACTTTTCTCGATCTATCTAGCAACCAAATCACAGGTTCAATTCCAAAAGAATTGGGCAATCTGAATAATTTGCAGAAGCTCTCACTGTCTGAAAATCAACTCACCAGTTCAATCCCAAGAGAATTGGGAAACCTAAACAAATTAGAAACTCTCTGGCTGAATAACAACCAACTCACTGGCGAAATCCCAACGGAATTGAGCAATCTGAGCAATTTAGAGACTATCAATCTGTCTTTCAACCAACTCACTGGCGAAATCCCAACGGAATTGAGCAATCTGAGCAATTTGAAGAAACTATCTCTGTCTGACAACCAACTCAGCGGTGAAATCCCAACGGAATTGAGCAATCTGAGCAATTTGAAGAAACTATCTCTGTCTGACAACCAACTCAGCGGTGAAATCCCAGCAGAATTGGGCAATCTGAGTCATTTGGAGTATCTCCTGCTGAACAACAACCAACTCTGCGGAGAAATCCCAGTCGAGTTAAAAAACCTGTCTCAGATTGACATACCCTACTTCTTTGATTATTATATTTTAAACTTAAACACCAACCACCTAACCACCTCCGATCCCGAACTTATTAAATGGCTTAACAAGCTTAATTCAAACTGGAAATACACACAAACCTCTTGTTCTACTGCAAGCGTGCGATTCTCGTCAACAACATACAGTTTAGCCGGAAACAACGGACAAGTAACAGTCACCGTCACCCGCGCCGGTAACCAAGCCATATCAGCAAACTACAATTATAACCAAACTACAGGGACATTATATTGGGCAGATGGTGACTTAACTGACAAAACCATCACAATAACGATTATTGATGACGGCAAATCTGAAGAGCCTGAAACTTTCACTATTACTCTAACTGATCCGGTTAGTGGGGAAAACTTAGATAATGCCACAATCATCATTAATAATCTGTTTGATTGTACAACCGTTACAGAAATACCTATTCAAGAGTGTCAAGCACTTATCGCTCTTTATGATAGTACTGGTGGTGCTAATTGGATGAATTGGTGGGATGAAGGGAGGTACAGTAGTCCAGTGCGTCCGTGGGGGTGGATTGATACGGATATCCCTTTGGATAACCCTTGTCATTGGGAAGGCGTTGAATGTAGTGGAGGACATATAACAGCACTTAAACTAGCGTTCAACAACCTAGTCGGATTTATTCCAGCAGAATTAGGCAATTTAAGCCACTTAAAAACTCTACAATTGGGCTCTACTTATGATGTTCCAATGTCGGTAAAAATCAGAGATTTTCTGATCTCCGTCTGTGGAGTTCCCTCGCATTCTTGTTATGAGGCAAAATGGGTGGTTCCTTATGAACACCTTGAGGCTGTGGAGAATCACCTCAGTGGCCCTATCCCACCAGAACTAGGAAATTTGAATCAATTGGAGACTCTTCAGCTAGGAGTGGGCAACCTCAGTGGCCCTATCCCAGCAGAATTAGGCAACCTGAGCCAATTGAAGACTCTTGAGCTACATTACAACGATCTGTGCGGAGTAATCCCAGCAGAATTGAAAAACCTATCCTCGTTATCTATTTTAAAATTAGGCAACAACCAGCTAACCGCATCTGATCCAGAACTGATAGCATGGCTTGATGAGCATGAGCAAGATTGGGAAACCACACAAGGTTCTTGCTCTCCACAAATCGATCTGGAAAAAGATAGCTATAATCCCGGAGAACTTTTTCAGGCGCGACTGACGGAAAAGAAGTTAGCTAGGGGATATGACTTATATGCCGCCGTGGTGATGCCAGATGGAAATTTTTTTGCGCTGACTAAAGAAAATCAATTTGCAGCCATGAATACTGTTGCCAAATGGGATGGACAAAGAATAGCAGATAGTCCAGTCATGTTGCTTGATTTGATATTACCCGATAATTTGCCAAGTGGAGAATATTGCCTTTATGGTATTTTGTCTCCTAAGAATCAATCGGTTTTGGAAACCGTTGATTTGTGGGTGTGGACGCGGCGGTGTTTATTTATTAA
>LUTY01001406.1 GCA_001640045.1 Candidatus Thiomargarita nelsonii
ATCAAGGGTTGTCATCATAAAATAATTTCCATCTTGTTGTAACGAAAATTCACTGCATAACATAAAGGTTAAGTTTTTGAAGTTCTGATGACAGGGCTAAGTTTAATTATACACGGTTTTATGACAAAAAGTGATTATCCCGGTCTGGCGCAAACGGAAACGCTGTTAGCGGGCATGGTTGTCAACAATGCCATTGTGCTAGTTGAAACCATCGAATTGCAACGAGCAGCGGGGCAGCCGGTGCAAGTAGCCATTATCGCAGCGGCAGCATGACGTCTACGCCCAATTTTAATGACGACACTGACGACAGTGATGGGATTATTGCCGCTGGCACTGAATTGGGGCGAGGGCGCAAAAATGTTGCAGCCATTGGCAATCACAATTGGGTTTGGATTGAGTTTTTCTCGTTCCCACGCGGAGCGTGGGAATGCCTGACTGGACGCTCCGCGTCCTGCTGAAAAAACGGCTCAGTCATGTTTTCGTCTAAAAAAAACGACAAAGATTTTTTTTAAATAATGATGGGTTTCGCTACCCATCCTACATAATTTGATTTATTTGAAAACCTTCGCAAGGTATAACTTGCCGAACAGAAAACAAGCGTCGAGCCTTAAAGTCTGTGAGTGGTATAGTCCAAGTTTGCGAAAGGTCAAAACGGTTGCTCAATTGTAATACAAGACGGGCTTGTGCAGTTGTTATACCATCATAATAGACAAACTGGAAATTGCGATATTCTGACTCAATCCATAATTCGCGGCTCTCTCCAGCTACTAGAGCGTCACGACGTAGCCGTTCCAAAACAAAGATCA
>LUTY01001407.1 GCA_001640045.1 Candidatus Thiomargarita nelsonii
GATTGTCCAAGTGGATTCTGCGGCATTACCACTGACTTCGGGGAAGTGGCGAGCTACACTACCAATCACTTGAAGTGACACCGGCACCCCAATAAGCGATGTATCCGGATCATTGCTGCCGATACATAAAGTACCTGTATAGCTACCTGTTGCCAGGCCCGCCGAGTCAAAAACAACATCAACAGTTGAACTGCCACTTGGAGGCGTTGTGCCGCTCGCTGGTGAAGTACTAACCCAAGGAATATCTCCAGGTGAACTGCATGTTGTTTCAGTTTCAGCAAGATTCCAATCCAAGTCGGCATCGCCAGTATTACTGATCGTTAACACTTGAGTCGTTTGTGTATCAGCAAGTTGAGCCGCTGCTAATGAACTGGGATTAACTCCAATATTAGGCTCACTGGCCACATCATCATCCACGATGGTCAGTACCGCCGGATTATTTGGGCCAATTGTGGCACCCCCGGTGGGATTACTTAAGGTCAGGTTGACCGTTTCATCACCTTCTACTATCACATCATTAATGATAGTTATGTTGAAGGTTTCACTGGTATCGCCGTCTGGGAAAGTCAGTGTGCCTGACACACCAGTATAGTCATCTACCACAGTTGCGCTACCATCAGAAGTAGCATAATCTACTGTTACCTCACCATCACTGCCGCCGGTACGAGTCACTTCGATGCTTACTGAACCGCCATTTTCATCAACGCTGTACGCTGTCGCTGAAAATTGCAATACACCCGCATTTTGGGTAGTAACTGCTAATTCTACAATACTATACTGACCATCCCCGTCTGGAAAGACAGTG
>LUTY01001408.1 GCA_001640045.1 Candidatus Thiomargarita nelsonii
CAACATGTTCAATGCTTGTTTTGATGGTAACGGTTTAAAGCCAATCCGTTGTAGATGTTCGCCAACATCAGTGTTTTGAGCAACATAACCAACATCGGCGATTGAACCCCAATTGACCGTTAGGGCGGGTAGTCCCAGAGTGCGGCGATAGTGAGCCAGTGCATCAAGAAAAGCATTAGCAGCAACATAATTTCCCTGTCCTGGATTTCCAACCATCGAAGTGAACGAGGAGAACAGCACGAAGAAATCCAACTGTGTGTTTAAAGTCTGAGTATGCAAGTTCCACGCACCCATGATCTTGGGTGTCATGACTTTCTGAAAGCGTTCACGGTTCAATTGCAATAGGACAGCATCATCATAAACGTTGGCAGCGTGAATAATGCCTCGTAACGGTGGCATAGAGCGACGAATGTCAGCCAAAACGTTGGCGATCTGTTGTTCTTGAGTCACGTCTGCCTTAGTGACCGCCACCTTAGCACCTCTTTCATTCAATGTTTTTATAACTTCCCTCGCCATTGCTGAAGAGGCACCGCTTCGGCCCATAAGCACCAAATGCCGTACACCATGCTCCACCAACCACTGCGCTGTTGCTAAGCCAAATCCACTGAGTCCACCTGTGATCAGATAAGTGCTATCAGCGCGAAATGTTACTGTCTCCTCTGATGAGGGTGCTACCACTACATTTTCTGAGTTTTGCAAAGACACTACAATCTTACCGATGTGCTTGGCTTGTGCCATGTAGCGGAATGCGCTCACTATCTCAGAAATGGAAAAGATTCTGTATGGCAAGGGGTGAAAGGATTGT
>LUTY01001409.1 GCA_001640045.1 Candidatus Thiomargarita nelsonii
GTTACAGAGTGCCATAGTGCTTTGTGTGACCATCGGTAGCCACGCCGTGAGGGCGGCAAACGCCGATTTACCTGTGGCGTTAAGCAAGTGAATGGACAGACAGGCGCCGTCACATTAACCCCGTTGGAACGTTTAGTCATCACTGTGCAAGCGAGCCCACGCTACTAAAGCCCCCATGTTGCAGTCACATAACCGCAGTGATGATGTCTTCATGTTTATCACTCGCTCTCTATCAGGGCTCAAATCCAACACGACTTATTTGGTGACATTTGATCTCGAGATTGCGTCTAATGCCCCAAGCGGTGCGATAGGCATTCACTGAAAAATGAGACGCCGTTTGAATTTACGACCCGTGAGAGTGATACGGTTTGGTTAATGCTTGGTCACATCCCGATCATCAACGACTTTGTCGCAGAATTTGGCCAGATTGGCACTGGCAGTCGTCAAGTTTGTTGTGTTATATAGCATAAAAAACTCCGAGTGGTTTTCTCGTTCCCACGCGCCGGCGCGTCTCCACCAACTCCGCATGTTAATTTTTAGTTTAATTTACAATGACCTGCGGGGTATTGGTCTCCCCGCAGGTCTTAATTTTTGCTCCGCCTGGGAACGATAATATACCTCAAAACAGCGTATAAATAAACGGCGCAACCGCTGAACCTTGCGTCAACACAATCAGTCCGCCTAATAACAACAACACGATAATAATCGGTGCCAGCCAAAATTTCTTGCGGACTTTCATAAAAGCCCAAAGATCTTTCAATAACTCTAACATTAGAAAGGGTGCTCCATATGTTTAGGTGAAC
>LUTY01001410.1 GCA_001640045.1 Candidatus Thiomargarita nelsonii
ATAGAATCACCTTTGTTTGACGGGAATATTCTTTTTAAGGTTGATTCTGTGACGGGAGGGGAACGCGCCGCCCATTACAGACAAGAATATGCCGTGAATCTGTCAATCCCGTCACTTTCACTTGTAAACGTTCCACAGACGAATCCACAAATCGGGCCGTGCCAAGGGCTGTGGTTTCTTCACCTAAAACATGCCAAGGTTCTATCGCTATCTGTAATTCCAACTGGATGTCTTGGACATTGACGCGCCCATAGTGTGGAAAACGAAATTCAAAAAACGGATCAAGCCATTCCAATTGGAAGGGATAGCCGAAGTCTTGAAGATCATTAATAACATCCTTAATGTCTTGACGGACATAGTGTGGCAACATAAAGCGATCATGCAGTTCAGTCCCCCAAGGTACTAAGCGCCCCGTATAAGGCTGTTTCCAAAAACGAGCGACTAGGGCGCGTATCAGTAACATTTGCATCAGGCTCATACGCGCATGGGGTGGCATTTCAAAGCCCCGCATTTCTAGTAAACCTAATCGCCCAGAGGTACTGTCGGGAGAGTAAAGTTTATCTATACAAAATTCTGCACGGTGCGTGTTACCCGTTAAATCAATGAGCAAGTGCCGTAATAAACGATCTACTAGCCACGGTTGGGGCACTTCACCTGTGGGCATACGCTGGAAAGCGATTTCTAATTCATATAAGCTTTCGTGGCGAGCCTCATCAATACGTGGTGCTTGGCTGGTTGGGCCAAGAAATAAGCCAGAAAATAAATAGGACAAGCTGGGGTGGTGTTGCCAATAAGTAATCAGG
>LUTY01001411.1 GCA_001640045.1 Candidatus Thiomargarita nelsonii
AGCCATTTTGATAGGCTTTGGTGATTTCATTAGGTGTCAAAGTAAAATGATCCTTGCTTAAGTGACGAGACATAATAAAATCTTCTGTTGCTAGTCCAAGATAAATCTTGGACTCCTTTAAACATTTTAACATTTTAAACTTTCAAAGAAATCTTAGATCGATTCGATCTAGTCTTAAAGATTTCTCCTCTCGTCGAAATGACAAAAGCGCGATATATAATCCTTGTAGTTATGAAAAATCAAAACACCAATTGAAGTAGTTTTATGGCATCTGATCTATCCACTTTTAATATATTATTAAAACGCGATCTGACTTTAGCCTATCGCCATCGCTCAGAATTAGCGAACCCATTGTTATTTTTTGTGATTGTTGTGAGCCTATTTCCACTTGGGATTTCACCTGAATCAAAAAATTTACAAATCATTGCGCCAGGCGTGATTTGGGTTGCGGCTTTGTTGGCAGCGATGCTATCACTTGATAGCCTTTTTCGCTCCGACTTTGAGGATGGCACCTTAGAGCAAATCGCCTTGTCTGCTCATTCGCTACCATTACTTGTGCTGGCAAAAGTATTGGCGCATTGGCTAATCACGGGATTACCCTTATTATTGTTAGCACCTTTTTTAGGTGTATTGCTTTTTTTACCTGATAGCGCGATGCTCACTTTGATAGCGACATTAGCATTAGGAACACCTATTTTAAGTTTAGTTGGCGCAATTGGTGTCGCTTTAACGGTAGGATTACGGCGCGTGCTGATCGGTTTGCAGTGCTTTCGAGATCAGTTCAATACCATCTGCATCAATAC
>LUTY01001412.1 GCA_001640045.1 Candidatus Thiomargarita nelsonii
AGCCTCTATTTAGGAACGGTTTAAAACAATTTCTACAAGAAGCACGCACATTAGCACTAATGGATCATAGTAACATTGTGCGCGTGCGTCACTTCTTTGAAGAAAATGGGACGGGCTATTTAGTAATGGATTACTACGAAGGAGTGACGCTAGAGGCTTATGTTAAACAAAAAGGCGGAAAACTCTCGGAAGAATTGGCCGTGAATATTCTGATACCGGTGCTGGATGGTTTACGGGAAGTTCACCGACGCGATTTTTGGCATCGGGATGTGAAACCACAAAATATTTATTTGACAACCGAGGGACGGATCATTTTATTAGACTTTGGCGCCGCACGGCAAGCTGTCACGGCGCAGACTCGTAGTTTATCGGTCGTTTATACGCCCGGCTATGCGCCTTATGAACAGTATCTGTCGCGGGGAAATCAAGGTCCTTGGACAGATATTTATGGTGCGGCTGCCACTTTGTATTTCATGGTGGTAGGCAAAGCGCCACCAGAAGCACAAGAGCGTGTGCTGAATGATTCTATCGAATATCCAAAAACGCTTTCAACACGACTACGTGAAGCATTAGTCCCCGCGCTGGCAGTGAAAACGGAAGATCGTCCACAAACGGTAGCAGAATGGCAGGAGAGGCTTTGGGATAAACCGTCACCAGAGCCGATTCCTCAATCTGCCCCGATCCCTCCATCTGCCCCGATCCTGGCTCCAAAACCCAAAATGAAATGGCTTTGGGGCGGTGTTGCGGTATTGATTTTTATGATGGTTGCGGTGGGTTTTTTAAATTGGAAGATTGATTCCCGT
>LUTY01001413.1 GCA_001640045.1 Candidatus Thiomargarita nelsonii
CTTGACCACTCTCTTTTATAAGTCTGCCCAAGCACCTTAAACTCTCAGTGTATATACTGGTGTTTTCTGTGACGGTACCCATAGTCGCTGTGGCCCTGACTTTTTCATTCGGCTGGAGTACACTACATCCACCAAGAAGTGCAAGGCACAAGAATACGGTCATAAGAGTTCTTAGCTTGAGCATACCATTAACAGTACCTATTCCATCCATAGGATTTAATTTTTTTTGCTATATTATTTATTTTTTAGGAAATCCCTAATAATAGACACTCATTGCTAGAGAGTGACTCTGATTTTATCGCTCACCAGCCCTTTTAAGGGAAGCAAAAACCCCTTCTTCTTCCCTAAGATTGGGAAGTGTCGCGCTTCCTTTCCCCGCATTGGCAGTGATATTTCCATCGCTTTTTACTGTTCCTCTCACACGGAGAGAACTAGGCTGGCCTTGGACATTAATTTGAGTGGCTGTTGCTTCGGCTTTGATATCATTGGTACGTGCATTCGCATCAGCTATGATATTTCCACGGTTGATTGTATTCGTCATAATATCAACCACACCTCGAGCACCTTTCACCGTAATTTGATTTCCAACAGCATTAGCCTCTGCACGAGAGGAGCCCTTTGCCGTCGCAATAATATTTCCAGTGTTGATTGTATTCAAACGAATATAAACTGATTCAGTTCGGTCATCCACATCGACTTGTTTTCCAGTAACAACACTAACGCTCTCTTCCTCTTCACTGATCACTTTTTCAGCTTGTTCATCCTTCTCTAGCAACTTACCCACATTTAACTGAGTACCTGC
>LUTY01001423.1 GCA_001640045.1 Candidatus Thiomargarita nelsonii
GATTGAGCATCTCATTTTGGTAGGCATTTCACTGTTTGCTGCTATTGTCGTGTCGACATGTGCTTTAGCTCATGGCGGTACTGGAAAAGCCCAAACTAAAGTTTGGACTCCTGAGTTCTACCCGACAAAATTAAATTGACAAGGCACGAGGCTTATGGTCAAAACCGCTCCTCAAGTGTTAAACCAGTCAACTCAATAGCAGGCTTAGAATTACTAATAATATCACTCACCACCGCCGCACTCCCACAAGCCAACGTCCACCCTAACATGCCGTGCCCGGTATTTAGATAAAAATTAGAATAGCAGGTCCGGCCAAGCAATGGCGCACTATCGGGGGTACCTGCCCTAAAACCCGTCCAAGGTGTGATTTGGCGATAATCCCCAGCGGCTGGAAACGATACCAGCGCCGCTTGAAGAATGCGCTTTTTCCATTTAGCCTCATCCAGAGAAGCATCATAACCACACATTTCTAACATACCAGCAATACGGAGATTATCACCCAAAGTGCTATAAACTATTTTATGATGCACATCAGTGATATTAATAGATGGAGCGGCGGGAGTCGCAGGCACCGTGATGCTGTAACCTTTGAGCGGATAAATCGGTAATTTGAGCCCAATTGTTCGACACAATAACGGACTCTCAGCACCCAAACACATCACAAAGGCATCAGCAGAATAATGATTGTCCGCCGTTTTTACTTGTGAAATCCGTCCCTTGTCCACCACTAACTCTTTAATTTCAGTATTATAAAAAAATTGTACCTTGCCCGAAGCGGCACAAAGCTTGGCAAGGGCAGTCGTAAATAGATAAGCATCACCAGACTCATCCAATGGCGAAAAAATACCCCCAACAATGTCGTTAGCGATAGATTTTAAGGCTGGTTCTTTTGCCAAGCATTCCGCTTGAGTTAAAACTTGCTGCTGACATCCCCATTGATTTTTTATCTCCGTCTGTTTGGCGGCTCTCAGAAAATCCTTTTTATTAATATTAATATATATGAGCAACTTTCCGTTTTGCTGATAATTAAATCGAATAGTCTGATGCGCCAAAATCTGATGAAGCTTCAGACGCGAATATAACGCCAGCCGTAAAATATTTTTGGTATTAAAAGCAGCCCGTGTTTTGGTACAATTTCGCAGAAAACGCCAGCCCCAAGACAACAACGCCGGATCAGCCGACAATTTGATGTCAAAAGCCGGCTCAAAACCTAAGAATAGCCCCGGCAATTTGGGCAACATCGCCTGGTTTGCCAAAGAATCGCTATAGGCATAACTCAATTGTCCCCCATTAGCAAAGGTGGCGGACAATCCAGCACCAGCGGCTTTGTCGATAACAACCACTTCATGCCCGGCACGGCTTAAAAAATAAGCAGTGGTGACACCGATTACACCAGCACCAAGAATAATGATTTTCATAAATTTAAGCACAAAAACGTGCAAAGCACCGCAACGCGGCGCTTTGCGCTTATAAACAAAATGTAGATTTATGGTATTCTATCATTTTAGCCATACTGCAAAACTTTATAAGGATGCTACAACTCAAACAAATTTCAAAAACTTATGGACAGACAACGGCTTTACAGTCCATCAATCTGTCCATTTCCGCTGGTAAAACAACGATTCTTTTAGGGCAAAGTGGCTCTGGCAAATCAACGTTGTTACGCATAATGAACGGCCTTATTCAAGCTGATAGTGGTGGAACTGTCTATTTTGAAGGTACGCAAATCACGCAAGAAAACGCGCTCAATCTACGGCATAAAATGGGCTATGTGATTCAAGAGGGTGGACTATTTCCTCATTTGACAGCGTCTCAAAATATCTCGTTGATGGCGCACTATTTAGGCTGGCATCAGGATCGCATTGATAAACGGGTGACAGAATTAGCTCAATTGACACAATTTCCGCTTGAAGGTTTGAATCGTTTTCCATTGCAATTATCGGGTGGGCAACGACAACGTGTCAGTTTAATGCGAGCGCTGGTACTTGATCCAGGTTTGCTCTTGCTTGATGAACCGCTTGGCGCACTTGATCCCATGATTCGTTCTGAATTGCAAACTGAACTTAAAGATATTTTTCAAACATTGGGCAAAACAGTCGTCCTTGTCACGCATGACATTAGTGAAGCGGGCTTTTTAGGAGATATTATTGTATTGTTGCGCGACGGGCAGATTGTTCAACAGGGCAATTTGGCAGAGTTAGTTCACACGCCCGCCGATCCCTTTGTAACGCAATTTATCAATGCACAACGTAGTCCTATTGAAGCTTTGACGGGAAACCTGTGATGAAAAAATATACTTTGATTTTAATAGCCTTTATTAACATTATGGCACACACGACACCATTAGCGGCTACTGAGATAAAAATTGGTTCAAAGGGATTTACGGAAAATATCATTTTAGGTGAATTGATTGCCCATTTGGTAAACCATGCGGGTGCTAAAGCCATTCATAAACGTGAATTGGGTGGCACTCAAATCCTTTGGAATGCACTGTTGATGGGTGAAATTGACATTTATCCTGATTACACTGGCACGATCAGTGAAGAAATTTTGGCAGGAAATGGTGTCAAGACTTTTGATGACATTCGCAAACAGCTCTTTGAAAAAAATATACTCATCAGTCAAACGCTTGGCTTTAATAACACTTATGCCATTGGCATGTCTAAAAAAGTCGCGGCGAAATACGGCATCCGTAAGATTTCCGATTTGCGCCATTATCCCTTCCTTAAATTTGGTTTTAGCGATGAATTTATGGCTCGGAAGGATGGGTGGAAAAATTTGCCTCAACATTATCAACTTCCGCAAACCAATGTGCGAGGACTCCTTCACGATCTCGCCTATCGGGGGCTGGAAAGTGGCGCGATTGATGTCACTGATGTTTATGCGACTGATGCTGAAATTGCCTACTATGATTTGCAGATATTGGAAGATGATTTGCAATATTTTCCAAAATACCATGCGGTGCTACTGTATCGAGCAGAATTACAAGAGCGTGTGCCCGAAGTCGTCGCCGCCTTACAGAAATTAGTCGGCAATATTTCTGATGCTGAAATGGTGAAAATGAATGCACGCGCTAAATTAGACAAAATCGCCGAAAGCCAAGTTGCTGCCGATTTTTTGGCTGAAAATTTCGCGGTAAAAGCAGATGTCATAGAAGAAACCATCCTTAATCGTTTTTATAAACACACGATTGAGCATCTCATTTTGGTAGGCATTTCACTGTTTGCTGCTATTGTCGTGTCGA
>LUTY01001415.1 GCA_001640045.1 Candidatus Thiomargarita nelsonii
TTTTTAGAAATAGGGGTACGTAAATTCCAAGAAATTCGTTCACCTACATCATGAGTTTTCGCTATATAAGGTGCCGCTCCCATGTGACAAGTTGTACAAGTGGGTGCTGCACTATAGTCAACACCAACGACCCATTTATCAGATTCGAGATTCATTTTGGATATATTGGCGCGATACATAATGCCGTGTTTGGATTCATTGTAGATTTCTATTTGAGGATGATCAGGTCCAATATGGCATTTACCACAAGTATCAGGCGTGCGAGCTTGTGCGCGAGAAAAGGCGTGACGCGCATGACAGGCACTACAGGAACCCCGCGAACCGTCTGGGTTGATACGACCAATACCTGTATTAGGCCATGTTTCTAAGGTTGGTTTGCCTTGTTCATCAATCTCTACCTTGTTACCATGACACTTCTTACATCCTGCAGTGACTGCCTCAGGACCGCCAAGCACTTCGCCGAGAAGATTATCCAAAGAGCCTAAAATTTCAGCCGCGTTAGAATGATGAGAGCGGTGAAACTCCTTGAACTCGGTTGGATGACATTTGGAGCAATCTTTTGGACTCACAATAACCGAAATGAGTTCGTCTTCATGCATAAAGGCATCTTTGTCAGTTTTTTCAGCTTGGTGACAATCAAGACAATTAACACCGCTTTGACCGTGTTGACTTTCATTACATTGGTGATAAAGCCCCGGTGTTTCTGTCATATGACACTTAACACAACCAAGCCCCGCCTTTTCTCCCCAAACCAATAACTCGTTGTAAATGGGAAATACTCTCAGCAAAACGCAGTTGAGCC
>LUTY01001416.1 GCA_001640045.1 Candidatus Thiomargarita nelsonii
ACCACCAAGTGCCGACGATCAAAGCACAAATGGCTCAAAAAATGGTCGAAGAGCGGGCGGGGCTAATCGCCTCCCTTTTTCATTTAGGTCGTCCAATGCGAGGCTGGCGCTCTATCAGTCAATGGCGTACTTCTTGGCTGTCCCGCGAAATCATTGTGTTGCCAACCACTTTGTTTTTCGTGGCATTGTATGGGATTATTCATTACTTTGGTTGGACTCAGCCACTTTTCACTTTAGGGGAAATGCAACCGGTTGATTTATCAATCATCATTGGTACACTGGCAACCTTAAGCACTTTTGCATTATTTATTTGTACAGGTATGATTTATGCGTGTATCAAATTTTTGCAGGAATGGCACAATCCGTTGACTGTCATTAACTATATTTTATTGGGCGGCGCCTCCGGTTTCACCCTAGCGGCAGCGTTTTCCGCCTATATAGGAAATGAGCTTGTTGGTTTCTACGCAATGTGGGCAATTATTTTGACACTCACTGCTTTGATCACTCGCAGTGTCGCCCTAATACGCAATAGCCACTTAAAACAAAAATCAACCCCACAAACCGCTATCGGTGTACGCCATACGATGATCGTCCAACAAGCGCAAGGCGCGATGTGCGGTTCTTTTAATACCCGTGAATTTTTGCACGGCAAGTCATTAGCTTTGCTCAAAACAGTAAAAATGATTTTCTTAATTATGGTATTTCCAATACCGATAGTCCTTCTCTTAGCGGCAGCCGCTGGATTTGAGCCTATCAATTTATCCATAATGGCTTTTGTCATCCAATACTTAGGACTGATTGC
>LUTY01001417.1 GCA_001640045.1 Candidatus Thiomargarita nelsonii
CTTGGCTATTGCCTCATCTGATTATGAGACGCGGAAATTTTTTCATTGATGGTTTAAATATAGGCTATCATGCCGCTGAAAGTACTCATGGTCGTTTTGATTTGATCCTGACACCTCGTTTAGAAGGCTTTGAGGCAGATGAAAATAGCTTTTTCGATGGCATGGAAGATCGCGATTTATCCCTAGATGGTGGAATTGCGGCTAGCTGGCGACAAGGCACCGTTGAATTTAAGTTTTCGGCAGTGACTGACTTACTTAACAAGAGCAGCGGAAAAGAAATCACCGCCTCTCTCGCTAAGACTTATATATTGACTCGTCAAATGACTCTACTCACACCCAGTATTGGACTCAAATGGCAAAATGATAATTTTGTCAATTATTACTATGGGGTTAAGGATAGTGAAGCCAGAGCCAATCGTCCCGCCTACACAGGTAAGGCGACTGTTAATTACATTGTCGCTGTGAATGCAACCTATTCACTGACTAAACGTTCTACTTTATTTGCAGATATTGAATATGAACGCTTTGGCGATGATATTTATGACAGCCCGCTCGTTGATAAGGATCAAATTTTTAGTGTTTTTCTGGGTTATGGTTGGCAGTTTTAAATAACCAAGCATTTTCAGGCCGTTTGCATAAATATGTATATACGGCTATTAATATTATTAATATATTGAATCAATATGTTAAAACTATTTAATCAAAAGCAATCGCCCTTTGTAACGGTGTTCGATGTACAAGAATTGTGCAACCCGTCTATCAATTTTGCGCGCTTTGCGAGGGGCATTGATAATGTGCATA
>LUTY01001418.1 GCA_001640045.1 Candidatus Thiomargarita nelsonii
TTCAATCCATCCGTCCTTCCTTAATCGGCATTTAACATCACCATACTTGCTCCAACCAGATGGCGTGTATAAATCATGCCACTGTGGTGAAGATGGTGAAGGCATCGCTTTTTCAAGCTCAGCAATTCGCTTTTGCTGACTGTCAAGTTCACTCTGAAGGCACTTAAGCACGTCAAGCGGTGTTTGGCCCTTTGCTGGCGGAAAACAGCTTGCCGCTACCTCACTCAAATTGACCGTTGCCGCTAATAATACGGCAGTTTGAAGTAATACACGTTTTTTCATTTAATGTCTCCTGTGGTCTGTGTGTCTAAAAAAGTTTGGATAGTCCCCAAGAAGTAGTGATATAAAAAAATTTTTGTTAGGCTAAACTAGCATTATAGTGATGAAATCCGATACTTGACTCGGATTTCTCAATGGGATTTGTAGTCAGACTTTATCTGTCTCTACACATGACTCCATTCTTTTGATAATTCAAGATATTCTCTTGGCATGAGTTCATCAGGTAATTCTTCTTCTAATGCGAGTCCCTCGTCCCAACCAGTATGAATTAAAAAACGCAATAATTCATTATAGTGAGAGACAACTTCATGGTTTGAGGGAGAATTTTCATAAATTCCTCTCCAACGTGCGGCTAAATGAGCTAAGGTGCTCAAAATATGATCCGTTTCAATTTGACTTAGCATATAAGCTACCTCTTAATATGTTCATCGTTTTGTAGGGACGATTGCCAACTTAACTCTTTCTGCACCTTGATTGATCATAGCAGGTATATAGTCACGCAATATTCCGCTTTTTTCAGG
>LUTY01001419.1 GCA_001640045.1 Candidatus Thiomargarita nelsonii
TAATTTGTAAATAAACTTCGGTTTTACCGCTACCGGTGACACCATCAAGTAAACAATCCGTAATACCCGCGCCTCGGGAAATTGATTTTGTAAATGTTCCTCAACACGTTCTGTGCCCTGCCCTAAAAAATAGAGTTTCGGATTCCGACAATTTGGGCACTGGACATCAACCGGGCGAAAATCTCCACAATGATGACAACGTAATTGTTGGCTCGTTTCGTGATAAGTAAGACGGGCATCACAATGTTGACACTCCGCTACCCAACCGCACTTATAACAAGTTAACACCGGCGCATAACCGCGACGATTGATAAACAACAAAATTTGTTGTTGCGTCCCTAAACGTTGCTCAATTGCCTTTATTAATTGCTTAGACAAACTACCTTTCAGCGACTGCTTTCGCATATCCACAATATGAAAAGTAGGATGAACAGCAGCCCCGGCACGATCTGGCAAAACAAAATGTTGATAACGTTTACTATTAGCATTATGCAAACTTTCTAACGAAGGCGTGGCACTGCCTAACAATATAGGAACCTGGGCACGTTGCGCCCGCACGACAGCAATATCACGCGCCGAATAACGAAAATGATCCTGTTGCTTATAAGACTGATCATGCTCCTCATCAACAATAAAAACACCTGGACGAGCCAAAGGCGTCCAAACAGCAGAACGAGTACCTATTACAATAGGAGCGATACCATCGCGGGCTAATAACCAAGCATGTAAACGCTCATTATTATTAAGCTTAGAATGTAAAATAGCAATGGGAACTGCAAAACGCTGTTTAAAACGATTA
>LUTY01001420.1 GCA_001640045.1 Candidatus Thiomargarita nelsonii
GAATAATCTCCTCAAATGCTTGATTTTTATCGCTACAATCCTTGTCCGTTTGACGATAGCTTTTTCTTGCTGCTCCTCAGCCAGTGAGCGGAAAAAATAGTCAATAGGCATACGCAAGCCGCAGGGTTCACTCAGATGCAATACGCCTTTTTGGATAGTTAAATATTTATTAGGCGGTATCACATAGACAAAATTACACTCCAACGGCATTTTATCCTCCGCCTGTAGCACTTTTAGGACTGTATATCTAGCTAATAAATCAGCCATCAAACTTTCATGGTTGGGATCCAGATGCAGGATCAACACAAAAGCCATACCACTATCCTTTGGTATCGTGCTAAAAAATTTTTTAAGGGCATCAAGGCCACCTGCCGAGGCTCCGATACCTACAACTGGGAAATGGGACATAATTGCTCCTTTTAAGGGTGCAAGGTACGCCTTGCACTATTTATTTTTATAATAGAATAAAAAAAATATAAAAATAATAGCCATTGACATTATAACTTGAGTCCCTATTATTAGCAGCCACCAGATGCGAGTGCTAATACATTGTATATCGCAAGGCTAATATTGTTAAATAACTATTTGTTTATATGGAGAAAATGACTATGCAGATTCGTCCATTACATGATCGAGTCCTCGTCAAACGTGTTGAAGAAGAAAGAACAAGCCCGGGCGGGATCGTGATCCCTGACTCAGCTACCGAAAAACCCATTCGCGGCAAAGTGCAAGCAGTGGGCAAAGGCAAAATTCTGGATAATGGCGAAGTGCGTCCACTCGATGTCAAAGAGGGTGATAC
>LUTY01001421.1 GCA_001640045.1 Candidatus Thiomargarita nelsonii
GCATAACCGTGAAATAGTGCGAATAAAGCCACTGAAAATAGGCTCAAAAGCATGGTGGGCTTGTATTCCGTTGCCACCAGTCCACCTAGCATGATGACTGATAAGGCAATGACTGTCTCCACGGCGGGCAAATGGTTACCATTTAAAGCCAATAAAATGCCAGCAAACATCATCACCACAAAGCTTAGTGGCAATGTCAAGCACGCCTTTTTACCCATGATGAGCGCCCAAACGCCAACTAATAGCATCGCCAGTAAGTGATCAAGTCCTAAAAATGGATGACTAAACCCTGCGACTAAGCCGGTTTCTAATCCGCCAGTATGAGCATAAGAAAAAGGAGCCACTAAGAGTAACAAGACACAGCCCGTCCACAAAATGGTTTGTTTCATAATATGATTCCTTTTTAAAAATTTCGCTGTAATTGTCTTGTTTATAATAACATGAATTGAAGTGAAAACTTATGTAGCGATTTTGATTGAATTAAAATAAATCTTGAGTGGTTGTTAGTAAACATTAATTTCTCCTTATGCTGAGAACGTCGCAACAGTAAAAATAGTACAGCGAATGAAGGACAACGAATAAAAAAATCTGGTAACTTGATTTGTTCAAAAAGTTCTAATACGAGCAATTTATTAATTTCATTAAGGTGTAAAACAGGACCAGTGTCAGTGAACACTTCAGTCATCTTTTAACCCCCATTCCACATCACGCTTCAAGGCTTCACGTTGATACTCAACTTCTTTTAAAGTAGCTGTACCAAGCGTTTTTAATGCCTGTTCACGAGAGATACCACCCAATA
>LUTY01001422.1 GCA_001640045.1 Candidatus Thiomargarita nelsonii
GCCTTAGCCAACAATAAATCTGGCGGTGCTTGTCTGGCGTAAGGTCCCATCATGGCACTGACTCAAGCCTGAGCGGAGTATGGCAAAAATGTCTTTACCAACAAGGCTTTCCGGGCCTATGACGGCTCCGCCCATGCACCGCCCTTGTCCATCTAAATATTTGGTGGCAGAGTGAATGACAATATCTGCGCCTAAAGATAATGGTTTTTGCAGTGCCGGGGTGCAAAAACAGTTGTCAACCACTAGCAGACAGTTGTGGGCATGAGCGATTTCGTGCAGTGCTGATATATCAGCCAGTGCCATCAGGGGATTAGATGGCGTTTCTAAAAATAAGAGTTTAGTATTTTGTTGGATAGCGGCCCGCCAATTGTCCAAATCACTTAAATTGACAAAGGTGGTTTTTATATCAAATTTGGACAAAATTGTATTGAACAGGGTCAATGTTGAGCCAAAAAGGCTTTGTGAGGCAACAATATGGTCGCCGGCTTTGAGTATGCCTAAACAGGTACTAAAAATAGCGGCCATGCCGGAGGAGGTTGCCATACAACGTTCTCCGCCTTCTAGGGCAGCAAGGCGTTCTTCAAAGGTTCGCACTGTGGGATTGGTAAAGCGCGAGTAAATATTGCCCGGTTCTTTTTGGGCAAATCGTGCGGCGGCTTGGGCGGCACTTTGAAAAACATAGCTAGATGTGGGAAAAATGGCTTCGCTATGTTCGCCCTCGTCACTCCGCACTTGTCCGGCTCGTACTGCGCGGGTGTTAAATCCAAATTCGTTCCAGTCTGTTGTCATTTTGTTTAC
>LUTY01001432.1 GCA_001640045.1 Candidatus Thiomargarita nelsonii
ACTCCGCTCTCACTGTTGAACAAATTAAACACAATTTCGCGCAACTGCTCAAACAGGCAGATAGCGCATTTGATCAGTACCGGCAAGATAACAATCTAGCCGAACTCCAAAATTTGCGCGACGAAACCGAACAACGGCGGGTGTCCAAATTGGAGCAACTGAATGCAAATCAAGTTTATAAGACGTATTGTCAAGACATCCTCTTAAAACTCAACAATTTGATTAAAAATGCGCGGTCTGCGCTGTATAACAATGACAGTGACACGGTGAAAAAATGCTTATCTCAATTTGACCAACTGACTGAAAATTTGCCAAAAACGGCTAAGGCACGTCAAGAACAAGCCGAAAAAATAGCAGAGACAGTCGCAATCAAACAAGAACAGATCGCATTGAACTTGAGACAATTGACTGAATTATCTAATAACTTGGATTTGCCTGAGCCTATTCAGGATGAGTATGATGTCTCTGATTTAGATGCCAGAATGATGGATTTAATGCGTGCCAAACCTAATGAAGAAACGCTCAATAAAGCCACCAAATTAGAATCCGAGATTGAAACCTGGATGAAACGTTTGCCTATACTCAAGCTGCACGACTCAGCGCGATCATTATTCAAGTCATTGGTGAACGAGGAGCTTAACGATTGGGAAGAAGAAGAGCAAGAGCAAGAATGGACGCTGCATATTAAAACAGAATCGGGCGAAAAGCGGAAATTTGTCTATATTTTAGAGGATGACAAATTGAAACTATCCATGCAAGTCGCCGAAAAAGACAGGCTCACTTGCGAATGTCGTATCAATGCCAATGGTGACATCAGCATTCAAAAAACAGACGATGGTGAGGGTGACAGTTGTGAAGTGTTTAAAAAGTGGCGTAGTTTAGTAGCTGAAGTTGCACCGGGGCTGGTTGTGAAGGATGAGCAAGGCGAGATTATTGAGTCTTCTAAACTTGAGTCTTCTAAACAGAATCAATCTCAAACAGAGCCAGACAGCATGGCATATGATATATAACTCAACATAAGTTTCTCCTCGTTCCCACGCTCTGCGTGGGAATGCCTTCAGGGACGCTCCGCGTCCCGCAGAGCGGTGCAAACATGCATTCCCACGCAGAGCGTGGGAACGAGAGATGAGAGAAAATATTTATCAATAAACCAAATTCAGTTCCACCAATGTGCTATAGACATTCTTCATTTCACCTTTGGAAAGGAGCTGAGAGAAAAATCTCATTGTACCTTTTTTATCCTTATTAACATCCAGATTATTCTCCGTGTATAACTTCAAAAGTTTCTCTCTGAGTGCCATTTTTTCCTTCACATATTTTACGCAAGCATCGATTTCGGGAACCGATTTATAAACTGGCTTCTCATCGAACTCTTCCAGCAACAAAGTGATTATTTTTTCTCTGGTCAGATCATCCTCGGTTTCCAAAGCGTTCCACACGGTGGGAATGATGATTGATCTTGGAATACAATCACTCACCCAGTGCCGGTTTTCCACCAAATCCGATTTGCATTTGTACATGATCCATTTATCATCCGAAGTCAGCACGTAAAAAACATAGCCTTCGTTACCTACAATGTAATCGCCCTCTTTTCGGCTTTCGGCTCTGGCTTTGTAACGCATTTTCTCATAGAGCCCTACAATGTCGGCATCTTCTCCTAAATTGGCCACTGGAGCACTGTTTTTACCAAAAACCCAATTATCATCAGGCGTATGTATCGAAGCATCTGCCTGATTAATGGCAAATAGGGGTCTCACATCCAAATCCGTCTCATACCTAACGACATGAAGATTTCTGTTACCATAAAGTTCGTAAGAGAAAGAAAATTTGTCATACATTTCTGCCGGAATATCCTCTATCTCTGGATACTTTGCCAGCATTTCTTTCCACAGTTCCACGAACGCTTGGCGCCTTTTGTTCTCCAGAACGGCACTCAGGCGGGTTTTGTAAGTCGTATAATATTGACCCAATTCATCCTTATAGAAATATTGACAGATATTGCTACCGTCCCATTTTTCGTAAACCTTGACGGCTTTATGCTTTGGAAACTTGTATTTTCTCGCCGCAGAGCCGCTGGTTGTAAAAGGATAGTAAAGTTTGGGAGTGCAATAAATTCGCTGAGGTTCAACTTCCGTCCCATTGACTTTCCATATCACTAAAGCACCGTAAGTGTAGCCCGATTGGGTGCAGATGACTCCCTCTATGGTATTCCCCTGATTGAAATTATCCGCCACATTGAAGATATCCAGTGTGGATTCTTCAACTTGGAGAATAGAGGCGGTTTGGGACAACATTTTTGCATTGGTTATCATTTTTTTACCCTTGTTATCATTTCTGTTTTTTGACCCATTTGACAAATTTCCGAATCTTCGGTTCAGCCATCAGTTTATCAAAAGTGTTGAAATTTTTTCCCAGTTCCTTCTCAGCGTAGCTTTGATGAATGAACTTATGGCAATCGGAGCAAAGCTCTGCTCCTCTTTTATTCATCTCTTCTCTGGAAAAATTTTTTTTGAACCATTTATTGGTATGGCATGTTTTGGGAATGAAATGATGAAAAGTCAATTTCCTTTCTCTGCCACACATTTCGCAAATGCCTGTTTTTAGATTCATTTCACTCGAAGTTACCACAGTTAGTATTAAAAAAGTTAAACTGACACCCAAACGCTTTTAATTGAGACTCACATTTTATTTTAAAGCATGATCTAAATAAATAATCCATGCGTGGCTGCCAGATGAGTTTTTTAAGGGATGCTGTAGATTATATTCCTGTCGTTAATTTGATTTTGGAGTCCAAGACTCGTCCAAGATAAATCTTGGACTCCAAAGTGTCTGATGTCAGGGTTCGGTACTTAGAAGTCTATATCAACGCCCAATCCAAAACGGAAGATGTTATCCGTAGTACTGATGGTTGTGTCTCTGTACCGGATGCCTATGTCCTCCCAGTTCTTGTACATATACTCAAATGTACCAGTAACGGATACCTTCTCAGTAATAGCATAGCTTACACCGCCACCGAGTCCTAGCTGAACATTCCAAATGTTGTCAGTCGTATCACCATCGTCTAGGTCTACAAATGTTGTATCTGTATCAGCTACACCGATGCCTAAACCACCCTTTATAAAGGGAATAAGGGGAATGTTCCGCATTTTTTGGAACGTCATGACATAATTCACCCCAAATTCCAGCTCTTTACCGATATTGAAGAGATCTTCATCATCAATCTCAGACTGGCTGAGAT
>LUTY01001424.1 GCA_001640045.1 Candidatus Thiomargarita nelsonii
CCACCTGAGCCCGTTGTTCAAAAACCACCAAAAGATCTCCCGATTCCATTTAGGCGAACGGCTGCCGAACAAGGATTTGATTTAGCACAACATGGTTTAGGATTTATGTACATGGAAGGCGAATGTGTCGAACAAAACGATACTCAAGCCATTCACTGGTTTCGTCTAGCTGCGGAACAAGGCTTGGCGGGGGCACAAGCGACTTTAGGGAATTTGTACGAACAAGGACGTGGTGTGGAAAAAGATTTAGAAGAAGCCAAACGTTGGTATGCTAAAGCTGGGTTTTAGTAGCACTTTTTAACCAAGCTGGGGTAGGCTCCAATCCACGCGACGCAGAGCGTCGAGGCAGGCATTCCTTTGCGCCGCGTGGGAACGAGAAAAAGAAAGGAGATGAGAAATTATGGCCCAAACGGTAATGCTCCATTTGCCAGATAAGTTTTATGAGCCGATAATGCGTATTGCACAAACGATGTCTCAACCCATAGAATCTGTGTTGTTGAAAGCACTTCAAACCTCTCTACCGCCACTGGATGGTTTACCAAAAGAGCAAATTTCTGAGTTGACTCAATTGGAAACCTGGGACGTTCCAGCGCTCAGGCAATTGTTGTTAAAAACGGTACCTCAAGAACAACAGCAAGAATTGGAAAGCTTACTACAAAAAAATCAATCAACTGGACTGACTAACACGGAGCAACAACGGCTAACCCTTTTACAAAAAGCGGTTAATCAAATCATGTTGCAAAAAGCACGAGCTGCCG
Source organism: Candidatus Thiomargarita nelsonii (assembly GCA_001640045.1). Taxonomy (GTDB): domain Bacteria; phylum Pseudomonadota; class Gammaproteobacteria; order Beggiatoales; family Beggiatoaceae; genus Thiomargarita; species Thiomargarita nelsonii_A. The sequence continues at coordinate 759 of LUTY01001424.1, forward strand.
TTTTGCTACGGTTTTGTGGGCAAAGGTTGCCAACCCTAG
>LUTY01001425.1 GCA_001640045.1 Candidatus Thiomargarita nelsonii
GGGGAAACATTAGAACAATGAAAAAAGCCGTTTTTCATCATCCCAAACAAGCGTTAAGCTTACGATTGCTGGTATTTTTGTTAGCATCAATTGTCTTAATGATCGCCGATCATCGTTTGGATTATTTGAGGATAGTGCGTACCCATTTATTGGGTTTGGTTTATCCTATTCAATATTTAGTGAATTTACCGATCAAAACGAGTCAGTGGTTGTCTATGACTGCCAGTAACCGCTTTCTGTTGATTGAGGAAATTCAGAGACTACGTGCAGATAAACGGCAGTTACAGGTCACTTTGCAAAAATTTGAGACATTAAAGAGTGAAAATGAACGTTTGCGGCGGCTATTGGGCTCTCCCTTGAAAGTGGGTGAACGGGTACAAATGGCTGAGGTGTTGGCAGTTGAGTTAGAACATTCAAGACGTAAAATTACGATTAATAAGGGAAAAAATGATGGTGTGATTGTTAATCAAGCCGTGATAGATGGCCAGGGTGTGATCGGGCAGGTCATTCATGTTGGTTTGTTTTCTAGCACTGTTATGCTGATTACTGATCCTGAACATGAATTGCCAGTACAAGTGGTACGGACAGGTTTGCGTACCGTCGCTAAGGGTATCGGGGCGGTTAATCGGCTTTCATTACTTGGTATATCCAATACAGGACTTAATACAGGCATCAAAGTAGGTGATTTAATTGTGACTTCTGGTGCTGGGGAAAAATTTCCCAAGGATTATCCAGTTGGTACGGTCATTGATGTGACGCCTGATATAGGCCAACCTTTTGCTTCAGTACAAGCATTG
>LUTY01001426.1 GCA_001640045.1 Candidatus Thiomargarita nelsonii
TGCATTTCTCGAAATGGACTGATCCGTTGGGCGGCGATTTTGTCCCAGATACCTAAATTGGTAAAAATACGCTCAGAGGCACGGGTGAGGGCAAATGTCCGTAAATCAAACTGTTCTTCTAAATTCTTCTCATTTGATTTGGGCTTAGCTTCGACAAGTGCTACTCGCATACCCCCTTGCAGTAAGGCACTGGCATAAGTGGCTCCGACAATGCCACTGCCTACAATGAGTACATCATAATCAATGGGTTGCATTTTTTTTTCCTATTTGGTTTATTATGCTAACGCGAAGGGCAACCACAAGGGATTGCCCCTACAACGTATGAATATTGTAGGGGCAATCCCTTGTGGTTGCCCTTTTTCTACTAAAAAATTAAAGCATCTCTCGTATATGCGGCTCTGCCCGCCGAAACAATACCCAGCCTGGTCCTAATAACAACAGCCACAGCATTAGGGGTCGCCAAACATTACCCCATGTCCAAGATAAATCTTGTATGCCCCCATGAATTAAGGCCATTAAGTCAGCTATTGGGTTCATAATTAAGACCCATTGCATAGACTCTGGCATCTGAGAGGGCATATATAATATTGGGCTTAAATATAAACTGACACTAATCAAAAAGGGGAAAAATTGTCCTATATCTTTGATAAATAGGCCAATAATGGATAACATATAACAAAAGGGTATTAGCCAAATTGATAATAATAAAATTGTCAGTATCGCAATGGGGATGCTATTAATCCCTTCTAATAATCCCACAGTCACGCCCATCACTATGATATAGAGTAGGGCAGACA
>LUTY01001427.1 GCA_001640045.1 Candidatus Thiomargarita nelsonii
AGCGGCAACGGTCAATTTGAGTGAAGTGGCGGCAAGCTGTTTTCCACCAGCAAAGGGCCAAACACCGCTTGACGTGCTTGAGTGCCTTCAGAGTGAACTTGACACTCAGCAAAAGCGAATAGCTGAGCTTGAAAAAGAGAATCAACGCCTACGCAAAAAAACCGGATGCCCTGCTGGTATGGCCAACGCTGGAGGGTACTGCATCCACACGATTTCGCCATACCCGCGAAGAAAAAACTGGTGGCAGGCGCTGGATGCTTGCATCGCTGATGGGTATCGTCTCTGCTCGCAGTCGGAGGTGGTAAACGCACTGAGAGCGGGCGTCCTCAAGCAATCTTACTGGTCTGAGGGTAACTCTTGGTATCGCACAGCCTCGCAGGCTGAAACATCTCCGGGAGCTGGCGGTGAGAATCAGGTATGTGATGTGCAGGGCAATATTGACGAGCCAAATCATCCTCAGTATAACGTTCAGTGTAACCATGAAAAATCTTGGGCAGATAAGTGGAGCACTACGGTGTGTTGTTACTAAGGACGTGTAAATAAGTAGATCAACAAAAATATTTTAACATTTATAGAAATCCTATTTTTTGAAAAAATCGGATTTCTTTGAAAGTTGAAAATGTTAAAAGACTTTTGTTGAGCTACTTAAGTAGATACACAAAAGTTTTTTAACATTTTTAACATGCTAAAGAAATCCGATTTTTTTAAAAAGCTCCCGGTCCCGACGTTAGGAGGGAACTTGAGGGAACTTACTGAGGGATCGGATTTCTCTCTTCAAGCCAAAATGTTAAAGGGTT
>LUTY01001428.1 GCA_001640045.1 Candidatus Thiomargarita nelsonii
AAAGGCTCAAAATATTTTAATGTTTAATGAGCCCCCTCAATTTGAAAAGTTTTGCCAAGGCGAGGCATGAGGTGATAAGTAATACCCATAAAGGCGATTGTCACTCCCACAATGGATCCATGATAATGGGCGGGGACTGTGACATTACTGCCATTGATCAAAAATCCAATCACGCCCCCAACGCCAAATAATAGAATAGAAAACAAGAGGGCAGCACGCTCAGCGCGAAATTCAGTGGCGCTACCCTTAACAAGTCCTAGCATTACGATGATCCCCAAAGGCAAGGCTGCTAAACCGCCACCGTATTGCATCATCTGAGTAAATGCGAACAAATGATTGGGAGAATTGACTTCATAAGTCAAATAAATGAGCGGTGTCAATAAACTGGGTGCCATGCCTAAAGCAAATAACATAATCGCAACTCGCGGACTCAGATGCAGCACTGCCCCAGAAACTGTCGCCAGCCATAACCAGGCGACTAACATTAATTGAGTATGGGTAAATTGCAATACATGACCACTGCCCCAAAACAAAAGTTCATAATAATATTGACCACTGACATCTTTTGATGAAATATCAAAATAAGACCAAAGCAGTGCCATGAGAGCGAAAAGTGCCGTCAATAATGCCGTGAATAGTCCAAAACGGAGTGCGCCACTGCCACCTGTAAAATTTAGTGGAAAAGCACCCGTTATTCCCTGCACGACTAAAACGCTAAAGCCTAAACCAAATATTCCCAATCCCACGAAAAAAATAGGCATCTGCAAAACGGGCACATAATTATTCATCAGCGGATT
>LUTY01001429.1 GCA_001640045.1 Candidatus Thiomargarita nelsonii
TTGAAATAAATTTCAAGGCTAAAAGCTCAAGTAGGCTAAAGCCTACTAACCATAATTAATAATTCAGTCACCTTTAGGTGACTTGAGCTTTTAGCCTTGAAATTTATTTCAAGGCTTCTTTTGAAGTGGCCTGAAGATTTCTGCCCTCCCGCACTAGTTAGGAAGATTTACACCACCAAACTCGCGCAAATCACGCAATACAGATAAAAGATCATCAGACGTATCTTCTTGCCCCGTCAAGATTCGATCTAACTGTTGTATTGCCTCATTAATCGCGGTTAATTGAGTTTGTTGCGCTTGTAAAACCCCGGTTATATTTTGTGCTTGTTGAGTGTTTTGTTTGAAAACACCTTGTATTTGCCCGCTGTAAAGTTGACGCGACTTTCTTTCCTCCTCGGTAATTTCTTTGGCAGCATTGAGTAACATCATTTGTCCATTTTTAACTTGATTAGCCAAATCTGTCACAAGCTGACGAGTTTGTTGGAACGCTTTGATATGCGTTGACATTTCTTGTTCTAACTGAGTTAATGAACCAGTATATTTTTTATATTGATCAGTCAGCGCCTGATTAAGCTCTCCCATTTGTATTTCCCAAGTTTCAATAAACTTATCGTTTACGACAATCAGTTTATCTATATTGGATCGCAAATCATCCAAATTGGAAATGAAAGCACTGCTTTGCCCAATAAATTGGTTAGTAGTGTTTTGCCACGTTTCCGCCGCGTTTTTCCACGCTTTACGCCCTTCAAGTAGTGCCTTAAGAATGCCCTCACTGACTTTTTGATAACGATTAACC
>LUTY01001430.1 GCA_001640045.1 Candidatus Thiomargarita nelsonii
ATCATATTATCTCGTTTAACCGAAATGTAGCAAGATGCTTTGACTTTGATATAGCCATAAGTCAGGCTGGCTCATTGCCCAAGCCTTTGTTAAATAACACTGCTGCGTTATGATTTTGAAAGCCTTTTTATTAAAAAAATTAATAGTAAATATGAATATATTTTTATAAATTATGTAATAACCACGCGCCTGAATAATAAACCATTTCGTCATCTTCATCAAATCGGTAAACCAGCCGATGTATTTTTTATGGTTCCCACGCGCAGCGTCAATGCCATATCGTGCCGCTGTTAATTAATACCTGCGAGACTCTCGCCTGCGATCAGCCCAGCGGTTGATGAAATCAACGCGAATCGTTGTAACAGCAGTGCCAAACCAGCACCAATGAACCTCGCTATAGCTATCCACGTTGGGAGCACAAAAGCGAGCCCCATCGCTGGTGCATTAGGAAGCCAGCGAGCCGTTTGAGGCGGTAAAAACTTTTTGCCTATCGCTAACAAAATACCGATTATGCTGGCGATTAACATCGCAACTAGGGCAGGTTGTTCAATGGCCGTTAGCCCGTGTTTGAGTGTCTCTGCTACCGCCTTCCTGGCAGTGCCAGCTCACGAGAATATGTGCAACGTTTAGGGCGAGTATTACGCAAGCAGGGTAATGCTGAGGCGATTTTGTATGAAGTGATTGTCCGGCGGATGAGCGGATTTCGGAGCGGCGGCGGCCGCGAAAAACCGTCAATAACTACAAGGATTGCATGTAAGAAAGGATAAGTCAAAACCGTTACAAGGATTGCATGTA
>LUTY01001431.1 GCA_001640045.1 Candidatus Thiomargarita nelsonii
AAACACTGGTGCCGTTGATAGATTTGCCGACTTTCTATCCGCCCCGGCTCCCCATCGGTGCAGGGACTGCACTTGGGGCCGCATTGAATCATCTTATGTCGGAAATTGACCATCAGGTGGTTCCCACGACGCCGACGCGCAAAGGAGATTGGAAACCTATTGTTTACTTGTTAACCGATGGTAAGCCCACTGATGCTTATCAGGCTGCTATTCAACGCTGGTCTCAATCTTATGCTAAACGTAGCTATGTGATTGCTATCGGTCTGGGGCCATACGCGGATACTAGCGTATTGTCCCAGTTTGCCAATGATGTTTTGAGTTACAACGGTGAAGATGAGACAGATTTCGCTCGTTTCATTCAATGGATGACCATGTCTGTCAGTTCCCAAAGTATGGCAGTGGAAAATAGAACTGAGGGCAGCATATCCCTTGAGAAGGCTGGCGGCGTGTTGGAACAAGCGCAGGGTAACAAACCTTCAGTCGATAAGGATTGTGTCGTATTTGTTGGTCGCTGTCAGCGACAAAAAACGCCTTACTTGCTTAAGTACGAACGAGCGCCAAACATCAATGAGATGATAGATAATCTAGATTTGTCTATTAGCGCAGAACAGCCATTTTTTCAGATCAGCGGATGCTTTCCAGTGGAAGAGGATTATTTCGACTGGTCTGGCTCATCTGGTGATGTAGAACCAATGGTAAATGTAAACTCCTTAGTTGGCGGAGCCGGTTGTCCTTATTGTGGAAACGACGGCGGCAAGGTTTACCTCCGCTAACACTTCACGAAAAACAACAAAT
>LUTY01001443.1 GCA_001640045.1 Candidatus Thiomargarita nelsonii
TGAATAAATCGGCTTCTATACCTTGGTCAAACTGGCCGAGGTAGTTGAACAAAATATCGCCTTTGGGCAGAGAATTGAAGCCCAGTTGGGTAAGTAAACCATAGCCAATACCTTCGTGAGGTATTGCGCGTAATTGTTCTTTAACCGCTTTGAGGGTAACTCCTAAATCTGAGCTTGACGGCAATGTTAAAGCAATAGGATGAACTGTGGTGAACCAGCCCACAGTGCGTGATAAGTCAATGTCATCAAATAAAGCTACCCGCCTTAGCCAAAGCAATGGCTTTCTCCTCAATCGCTGCTAGTATATTGTTCTCATCCTCAATTTGTTTGAAAATAGCTTTATCCGCGCTGTCGCCTTTGCTAACAGCTAATTCAGTGGCTTTTTCAAGCCATTCGAGGTTTTTCTCGTAATCCGATATTGGAGAGACCTGATCGTCATTCGCTGTCGGTGAGACATAAATATAATCTTTAACAGCTTGAGTCAGTTCGAGATCCTTTTGGCGAATGAACACAGCCAGTTCTTTCAGCGTCTTGTTTTCCAAAGAGGTCAAAGATTCCGTTTCTCCGGTGTCAACACCATATTTCTTATAAAAGGAATCCAGGGCTTCGCTATATTTCTTCTTGCTTTCCTGGTACTCAATACCTTCCATGAGTTGAATGGCTTCTTTTTGCTTACCTTCCTTAGCAAGCGCAACCGCTTTGTCCTCAATCTTTGCCAGTACCTGGTTCGCAATATCAACCTGTTTGAAAATACTCTTATCCTTGCTATCACCTTTGCTGGTAGCTAATTCGAGTGCTTTTTCTAAAAATGTCAGGTTTTTTTCATAACCTGACATTGCAGATAAATGGACGTAGTAGTTGACAGCCCTGGTCAGGGCCTCGTCTTTCTGGCGGATTATCGTGGCAAGCTCTTGCAATGTCTGGTTTTCCAAAGACTTCAGTTCATCTGCATACGTGCTGAATGCGGTAATCATAATAAAACTCATGATTACAGCAAGTTTGATAACTTTAAAATTGAAATTCTCCTTAAATTTGAGTAAGCGTAGGTTCAATGCCATTGATTAATCATTAATTCATCAATTAACCCATGCTACGCCGGTTGTTTTTCCCCCACCTGAACTCAAAACCTAAAAACTCAAAGTGAGTCTTTTCCTTAGTCTGAAATCGACTGGACTATATCATGTCTCACTAAAACCTTTTACGCTCGCGACGCCTTATCCTCAAGTGCAATTAATAATGGTGGTAAAAACAGAAAGTCAGCCATCAAGGCTAAGGCAATCGTCACGGCTGTCATTGTACCCATGCTGGAATTCATATAAAAATGTGATTGGGCTAAAACTAAAAAACCGACAACCAGCACAACGGTAGTGACCCATAAAGCCAAACCCACGNAAATACCGATTGATTAATAAAATAAGGAGACACCCAACATGAAGAAACTTACACCAGCCGCATTAGCACTATACCTGATATATCATAGTGCCCCAATTTTTTCGGCGCCCTGCTTAGAGAAAATCCCCCCACTACCATTTACGGGCATTTCCGTTTTTGCAGATTGCGACAATGACCAAATACTCTACTTTGTGCCAGAAGATTTAAACCTAAAAGCGGGATTATTTTCTGGTAAAAAATCTTTTATTTTTCAGGAGAAAGAAGATGGCACAGCCATTGTCAAATTCTCCCTCAAACTACTCACTGATAGCAGTACAGTACTTCGTGTCATACGCTCGCTGAAAAGGGATAATAAAAAGCAGTATAGAATCAAACCCTTTCGGATTAAGGATATCGAATTGACGGGTTTTAGCAACGATGATGGCGTCATCAGCCAAAAAATCACCGCCAAGGGATCATTTACTGATAGCACCTTTGCTATTCAACTGACACTCAATCGTGAGGGAATCGAATTATGGAAAGAATCCGCCCAAAATGAGTTTTGGGACGTAGAACCAGCCATGTTGCAGTCATAATACCCATGCTGGAATTCATATAAAAATGTGATTGGGCTAAAACTAAAAAACCTGCAACCAGCACAACGGTAGTCACCCATAAAGCCAAACCCACGCTACGAAAAGCATAGCGCACTGCCTCCTCTGGAGACAATCCTTTTTCGCGGCGGGCACGTAAATATTTACTTAAATAATGAATGGTGTCATCAACCACAATACCAATGGTGAGCCCTGCTACCACCGATAGCCCTAAACCGACTTGCCCCACCAGCATACCCCATAAACCGAAAGCCATCGCCGTTGGCACGAGGTTAGGAATCAAGCTGATCAGCCCAAATTTCAATGAACGTAGTGCGATAATGAGGATGATAGAAATTGACACCAGCGCGATTATGGCACCCAACAACATACTTCGGATATTGCGATAACCAATATTGGCAAACATAATGGAAGGACTCGCCCCCGGCACTTGCATGGAGGGCAAACCATTGTCCTTGAGCCATTGTTGGGCGCTTTCTTCCAGCGCGAGCAATTCATTAGTGGACAGAATTTTCAAGGTGACAGCCACACGAGTAGCTGATTTATCTACATTGATTTGGTTATTGAGATCCAAACCATAAGGTAAGGACATTTCGTAGAGCAATAAATATTGCGCTGCTAAGTCACGCTGCTCTGGTAGGCGGTAATAAGCAGGATCATCGCCGTGCAGATTTTTGTTAAGACGTTTAAAGGTATCGGTGATGGTACTGACATGCATCACTTCTGGCCGATTTCGATACCATTCGGCAAACGCTTCTACTTTTTTCAGAAAATCAGGATCGCTGAGGCCTTCTGGTTCTCCGGCATTTAAGGAATAGTGAATGTCATACAAACCGGTCAGATTTTCGGTGACAAAATCGGTGGCGCGGCGAAATTCAAAACTCTCATCAAAGTATTCCACAAAGACATCATTTAATTCATTGCGTGGCAAGAAAGACACGAGTAATACGATAATGCCAACCATGCCCCACATCAAACCTTGCCGCCTAGCGACGACAAATTCTCCTAAGCGATCCATCGTATGAACAGTGCCCGGTTTTTCTGGTTGAGGGCGCATTGGCAAAATGGCTATCAGTGCGGGTAAAAAAGTGACAGACAGGACAAAGGCTGTTGTGACACCCATTGCCACAATGTTGCCTAAAGCGCGGAAAGGCGGCACTTCGCCAAAATTTAGGCTTAAAAATCCGATGGCAGTTGTTAAACTGGTTAGGAAAATGGGCTGAAAATTGATACGCAGACTTTCCACA
>LUTY01001433.1 GCA_001640045.1 Candidatus Thiomargarita nelsonii
GTACACATCAAAAGCGGCATCACGCAACCGCTGCGATTTATGCATACTCATCGGCGTTGCGGGTTGCACCGCTGGAAATGGGCGATAAATCGCCTACTACGAACTTACCATTCTCTTTAACTTTCACTTTACTTATAAAACAAAGAGTTATGATTTGAGCCGCTAAACTCAAATCTGGCTCAAAAATCATCTCCTCAGCCGGCTCAAACGCCTATTTTACTGATAAATGAATGTTTACATCAAACGCCAAGCCGATTTTGATCGCCTCAACCAACACGCCAGCAGCGATGAGCCACCTGGGCGAATCGGGCTGTGACAAAACCGCTTTATTAGCCAATTGGGCTGCGGAATATCGACAAGCGCATCCGGATGAAAGCTATAGCCATTTGGGAACTCAAATTATGGCGAGGCTCGTGTGAGAGTTATTTTCACGGCTAAACGGCAAGATAATACCCCGCCTAAAAGCCGTCCTGATGAACATTCTTTGAAAGCGGCTTGGGTTACTTTAAAGGAAATGGAGTTTTTACCACTTCGAGGAATCGAAGTTCAAGATATTTTTCATTATGTCGCCAATGGTACGCCAATTTACCCACTGAATTTGATAACCTTTGAGGGTGCGCCATTTTTATAATCGATTCGATTTGTCAGAAAACCAAGAAAATATTTTTTCTGAACAACTCTGATATGATTAAAATTAAAAGGAGTTAACATATGTTTGATAAAAATATTAAAATATTCAGTATGTTAATTTTATTACCGTCCACCGCACTGGCTGGCCCTTTTGTGCCGCCCGC
>LUTY01001434.1 GCA_001640045.1 Candidatus Thiomargarita nelsonii
CCAAGAATAATCGCCAACTCTCATCATTTCGGGTACATGCTTTTCTTGATGAAATTGAGAACGTCTTACAACAAAATCAAAAACGCGCCGATTTTTATCAAGTGCTTGAGAGATTCAAAAAAAATGAATTGAAAATTTATGCCATAGGCGTGGGCGAAAAAGAGCCACTTGATATCGGAGACTCACGAGAAGCGTATCGAAAAAATCGTCGTATTGAAATCCGTTTTGGTATAGATAGGAGAAAAAAACAGGATGATTCTGCACTACGAATCGCACCAACATCTTGGCAATGTCGTTATTCTTGAGGCTGAAAACGGTTGGGCAGAAGTGGGACAAAATGAGGATATTGATCGCCGCCAGCACTGGTTTCGTTTTCAAACCATTGCTATTCGCTGTGAAAACGAAGAACTTATCAAGCCATTTCTGACCTTAAATGATGCACGCCAAGCCATGATAAGCGGCATGTATCACGAAAAACGTCAAGAAAATCATCTGCGTGCCCCGGATGATTTAATTCGTCCCATTTTGACGGACGATCTCAATACACCATTAACGGGCTTAAATTGGTATGAAGCCAAAGCATTGTGTGAATTACGTTATGGGCGCTTGGCAACTGAAAAAGAAGTGGATCTCATTTTTCATCATTTTAGCCAACTGGCACCAGTTGATAAAGTTTGGACGCTGTCAAAATGGTCACATTGGAGTTATGCCCTTTGTGGTTATGATGGCAAATCTTCGTGAACGTCATATATCACTTTCCTTCCGCGCAAGCGTATAGCAGTCGGTATTAACTC
>LUTY01001435.1 GCA_001640045.1 Candidatus Thiomargarita nelsonii
TCCCGTGATATTCTGGATGCAGATTGTGGTATGAGCTGCTTTGCAGCGTTTAATATGTCCCCAGCTCTTCTTATTGGATGAGCAATAGCCTTAATATATCGTTTCATAAGCGGTGTCTCCTCTTATTTTAATTTTAAAATAGTTGCACCTGTTTTACTACAAAGGATAATGATATTTCTTTAAAGGTAAATCTAGCCTCTTCAATAACGAGCGATTAGTTTTACTAAAATAATTATTTAGCTGCTGTTCTTTTGATATAAAACTTCGTTGACCAGAAATACGATTAAACAGTAATGGATCTAAATAACCTTGTAAGAGCCTACGCGCAAAATGTGAATTTACCAATCGAGACGGGATTACTGGGTCTGGATTGAAAGAGACGCTATGCACAAATCTATTCAAAATGCGTGCTATTTTTATAGAAATGGCAGACATTCCTTGATTAACTTTTGTATTAAAATCAACAGACAATTGGTTCACATGTAGAAAAGAAAAAAGTTGGTTCAAGAATTCGACTGGCGATTCTTTCAGTGATTCATACAAACAGACCAATACGGCATCAAAACCAAACAGTTTTTGATAGTAATCGACTATCCTATCATAAAACAAATAATCCAAAGAAAAGTAGAGACTGCTTTCAGGATGCATATTTAAAAAGCTCTCAAAGCCACAGCCTCCCCCCTGATGAATGTACTGCCTATACAATGAATCAATCATGTCCAACTGATGTCGAATAGAGATAATGATTTTCGCATCTGGAAATACGGCATGTAGCCTATCTGCAATGACACGGC
>LUTY01001436.1 GCA_001640045.1 Candidatus Thiomargarita nelsonii
GCCGGAGTATTTGGGGCGGATCAGTCATCATATCAACAACCGTAGTGGCTTCAAATCCACAATGTCCCCCATCTATAATCATATCAACCTGTTTAGCCAACAATTCCCTTATTGTATCAGGCTCTGTTTCAGGTATCTCTTTGCCCGGCATGATCAAAGTGGAACTCATAATCGGCTCGCCTAATGTGCCTAAAATGGCTTGAACAATGGCATGATCTGGTACACGTAAGCCAATGGTTTTACGCTTAGGATTTTGCAAACGACGTGGCACTTCATGGCTGGCTTTTAGTATAAACGTGTAAGGACCAGGTGTGAGTGCCTTCATTTGGCGAAATGCGCCATTATCGACTTTCGCGTATGTGCCAATCCCAGAAAGATCGTTGCATACCAAGGTGAAGTTATGTTCTTTGTCTATTTGGCGAATGTGACTCATTCGCTCCATTGCGGCTTTATCGCCGATATGGCAGCCAAGTGCATAACAGGAATCGGTCGGATATACCATCAAACCGCCAGAACGTATAATATCAACCACTTGATTGATAAGCCGTTTTTGTGGATTTTGGGGGTGAATAGTAAAAAATTGACTCATAATTAATATTCAGTTTAGAGGAGTCCAAGATTTATCTTGGACGTGCATTGGTAAAGTAAATCCCACACACCATGCCCTAAACGTAAGCCACGCTGTTCAAATTTAGTCAATGGACGTTCAGGCGGACGGGGTGCAAAAGTACCTTTCGCCACACAATTGATAAAAAAAGGCGCATCCTCTAAAACCTCTAACATTTGTTCCGCA
>LUTY01001437.1 GCA_001640045.1 Candidatus Thiomargarita nelsonii
GACATTCCTTTTTGGAACTCTCGAAACCGTATGACTATGAACATTTTTAACTTGACAATGTATTCATGCGGTGCCATTTGGGAAATGTGACATTGCCAAGTTAAATAGAGTTGGGATTAAATAGCCATGAAATACCCTTTTCACACCGAATCAAAACCGGTTGTTGATCGTTTGCTGCGACGCTATTAAAGATCATTCAATCGAATGGTGCCATCACAAATCAGGCATCTGAGGCAACGATCAAACGTATTCTTGCGCGACGTATCAATCGGTCTAATTATGAAGAAAAAGTCAAAGTTCGACGGGATTAGTTTTTCACCCGCTGAGGTTGAATTATGGACACCAGAGCTGGATGTGAGTGCGCGTGGTTTTCGATGTCAACGGGGTGAATTTGTGACTTATTGGAAACAAGGTCGTATCGCCCGTGAAGTCGCCGCTTATCTTTGTCGTTGTTGGATTATTCACCATCATGAGGTACTTGTCGGCTACATAACGTTGTTCACTGACAAGCTGATTGTTCAATGTGAACTTCTTGAAAACGAAAACGTCAAGTATCGAAAGATAATATCTTTTGTCTATTTTTGCATCGTTCGCCACGTTAATGTCAGATTTTTCAAACCAAGCTGGAGCCGATGGAGGACTCACTGGACTCAAGCCAGGAGTGTCGCTTCCCGACCTTGAAATAGTCGTTTTAGGGTCAAATAATAAACCTGGCAATTTTATTCTTAGGCCAGGTATGGATGACATGCCAATCGGCCCTGTTACGGTGCCTGGAAAATCGGCGAGTATTGCT
>LUTY01001438.1 GCA_001640045.1 Candidatus Thiomargarita nelsonii
TTCGCGTTTAGCCACTCTCACTCTCAGTTCAACTTTTTCTCCTTTATCTCTGACTTCGGCTACGATTTCTCCATCGCCAATAATTGATAGGGTGCGTAACAGTTCCTGGGGAGAGATATTGAGTTCCTGGATACGTTGATGATTAAGACGCAGGCTAAGCTGCATACGTCCTTGAGTATCTGTATCAGTTATGTCACTGACACCTGGTATCGTTGCCAGCAGGGCTTCTAAATCGTCAGTAGCAGCCCGCAGGGTTGAAAAATCATCTCCGCGTACTTTAAGGCTTATAGGTCTGCCGGTTGGCGGGCCATCTTTAAGAAGCAGGAAGCTGATATTAACCGCGCCAGGTACAGCAGACGCTTTCCACCTTTTTGTCGCCACAACACCGCTGAGCGGACTCCTGCCAATAATAACGCACGGATTTTATCTGCATTATTTTGATTATCTAAAAAACGTCGCTCGCCATTAACTTTGATACGAAAATCAAAAGTGCTTAAATTTTGGGTGTACAAATTGGCTAAATAGCTAATCACATTGGGATGAGAAATTCCAAACATTTCTGTCTGTGCTTGGGCGGTTTCAATAGCGGCACTTATGTTTGTCAACATTTCTTTGTGTTTCATCAACAGATGTTCCAAATGGACCATGCCAAGCACATAATGCATCACTTCCATATTTCGTGCCGTTCCTGAGCCGAATTGTCCACTTAAAACCTGTAAACCCATTTTTATATCGGAAAGTCCACCATAAACCTCCTCAACTGAATTGGCATCCATTTTTAACAAACTTTTA
>LUTY01001439.1 GCA_001640045.1 Candidatus Thiomargarita nelsonii
ATTTGCATTATTTGACGGAGGCTACTGGACTGAAATATGCGGCGGTGCGTGGGCGGCATGTGCAAGGTTTGAATCTTTCATACGGTACGGCTCTGCTTTCTCTGCTGCCTTTAAAAAAAGCACAATCTTTTAGTTTTGCTTTATCAGTCCCCAGTTTTCCGAAAGGTTATGTAATCGCCACCATAAATTGGCCGGGTAAAACGCTTATTGATGTTGTCTCACTCCATCTTGACTTTTTACGTTCTTCGGTACGAGAAAGGCAAGTCAAAAGCCTGATTCAAAATCTCATCAAGCACGAAAACCCTTTTATAATCATGGGTGATTTCAATACTGATTGGAAAGGTTCTCTCGCTATTCTGCCACAGTTAGCCCAACAACTTAAGCTGCGTACTTACCAACCCTTGAGTGATGGACTGACTACTTTTCCTCTCACAAATAAACGATTCGATTGGATTTTGATTTCTTCTGATCTACGCTTTACCCGGTATATTGTGTTGCCTGACATTTTGTCTGATCATTTAGCGGTTGTCGCAGAAATACAAATTGATAGCATAGGTCAATCAAAAGATTCTGGTTCCTAGCAAAGGTGCAATGCCATATCGTGCCGATCATGTAGGGTGGATTAAGTGCAAGGTGTCAATTGAGTACAGCGAATTGAGAAATAAACGAATTGTGTTTAATTGATAAAAATTCGTTTAGATCAATATTAGTTGTATGGTGAGTACAGCGAATGGTAAACAACGAATAAAACCTTCAACACAGCCAAGTTAATCAGTGCTATCAAGTCCGTCG
>LUTY01001440.1 GCA_001640045.1 Candidatus Thiomargarita nelsonii
ATCTGGCTCATCAGGCATTTTATCTGGCTCATCGGGCATTTTATCTGGCTCATCAGGCATTTTATCTGGCTCATCGGGCATTTTATCTGTCTCATCGGGCATTTTATCTGCCTCTGGAGGACTCACAATCGGTGCCACTGGCTGTATCTCTCGCATCCGATCTTCAAAGTCTTTCAATTTCGGAGATTCTGGATTAACTTGACGTAATCCTGTTATATATTGCAGCACCTTCTCTTTTTGACCACGATTCAAAGCACTTTCTATCCAAGCCACGTATATCGCCTCTATTTTTTCTAAGCCCGCCAAAGCCTCGGCATTATTGGGATCTTTTTTTAAGATCTCGCTGTAACAGCTTAAAGCAGTGCCGCCTACGCCCCTTGTCAAACGATTGGCTTGAAAATGTTGCAGGCAAGTTTGCAACATTTTATCTGGCTCATCAGGCATTTTATCTGGCTCATCGGGCAAGTCATGGCGCGGAGAAAAAGAAAATTTCTCATTTAAGGCATTCGAGTAGTGCGGTTGTTGCTGATCATGGGTAGCTTTAATCACCGCCCGGCGCACTTCGTTTAAGGCATCCGCGATTGACAAATTAGGCACCTGAATCCACCGGAGCAACTGTTTGACATAAGGACTATTTTGCCCATTTTTACCCTCTAAAGCTACCTTACCTGGGGCTGCTGCGTATGCAATCAATGAACCGGGCACATCCGATTGCTTTGCCATCCCAGGTGGGATTGCTTGGCCTTTAGCCCACGACTTCACCACCTCCGGCGACGTGCGACAGGAATCCAA
>LUTY01001441.1 GCA_001640045.1 Candidatus Thiomargarita nelsonii
AGCATTACCCAATTGATCCTCATAGCGGAGAAAAGCAGCCAAAGTGTCATCAACGGGGGCGATACCTTGCATTTGCTCTAACACCATTTCGGTGATCGCGAGAGACTCTCTATGTCCGATCAATGCCGCTAAATCTGCCTCAGTCAGGACTTTAATTTCAAAGAGTTTATCTGTGTTTTTAGAAAATTGTCTGAGAGATTCAATGGCAGCTTGGCGAAAATCGGACAAACTGAGCCCGTATTGTTTGGCAAAGGCTTGTAAATATTGATGTTCAATTTGTTCTGCGAATTCGCGGGTAACCTTAGAATAGCGCAGCGTTTGAAAGAGGGTAGGGCTGTCGAGTCCAACGCTAATGCCAACGAAAGCATAACGACAAGCATTTTGATAGGCTTGAGTGATTTCATCGGCGGTAAAAGAAAAATGTGCTTTGATAAGGGGGACTGCTTTTTTGAGTGCCAGTGATGTGATATCGACCACGGCAGGGCTGTCCAATAAGCTAGCGAGTAAGGTTTGTGTCAATTTTGATGGAGACATAAGGCATTTTCTCAAGATCGACGCGGAGCGTCGCAGCAGGCATTCCCACGCTCCGCGTGGGAACGAGAACCCAGTCCTCGGTCCTCGTTCGGTCCTCGTTCCCACGCGGAGCGTGGGAATGCCTGCCCGGACGCTCCGCGTCCTGCAACACAGGTGGTTATGTAGAGTAGGTAGTTATGTTATTTAAACAATGATTTCTCTCAACGCTTGTAAAAACGCCAGATTTTCTTCAGGCGTACCCACCGTCACCCGTAAAC
>LUTY01001442.1 GCA_001640045.1 Candidatus Thiomargarita nelsonii
GGCTATCTCAACATTGGCTTGGTAAACGACAATGCCATTAGGCGAACTAAACTCTAAGGGATGGCTGACCGTTATAAAAAAGCCCTCTGGAAACACAATCGCCACGTACATATCCACCACAGCATTGCCGGAGACTTCCATATCCACGCGCAACTGTTCACCCGTGCTGTAGCCGAATTGGTTGAGATGCATATTGACACAGTCTTGTACTTGTACTTGCACTTCACCCGTGGCAATGTCTGACCAGGTGCCGTCGGTGTCTTGCGCTTGATACAATATCCGCCAAGTGCCCGCCGTACAAAAGCCGTCATAATCCACTTCATAGCGATCTTGGTCCTGGTTGTATTCCAAATCGAGTTCTATGCGACTAAAATCTGTGCCCTCGCCTTGATAATCGCTGAGTACATAGTTGGGGTTGACTAACACGGCTTGCACTTTATAAATGTCACCTGAAGATCCACTGGGCGATGTCTTTACCCAGAGCTTGGCGGTGGAGACATTTTCTGCCAGTGTGCTGCGGGGGGAAACTTGGGTAATCACAGGGGGCGGGGCCTGAGAGAGTCCTTCTCCGCCTATGAAAATATTGGCCGCGAGTGCCCCATCGTTGTGGAGGTATTGTCCATCGCCATTATCATCCAACCAGGGGGCTTGTTCGTTAAAATCAGTGGGATTCTCAAGTATCATGTCCTCGGCCAGCCTAAAGGCTTCAAGCACATGGGAACCATGTTCTAAAAGCCGCAGAAACTTATCGGCAAAGCTGCCAAGTTTTACCTGCCAAGCCTGGTGCTGGT
>LUTY01001451.1 GCA_001640045.1 Candidatus Thiomargarita nelsonii
ATTCAAGCCACGCTCAATTTTCAGTGGCGAATCCTTACCCACATTGCGCTCAAAGACTTCACCATAATTGCCAACTAGCTTAATGATGTTGTAAGCCCAATCGTTGGACAAACCAAGTCCTTTGCCCATATTTCCCTCCACACCAAGCAGCCGCTTGATGCCAGGATTGCTACTGGATTTCATTTGTTCGACGTTTTTTGAGGTCACGCCCATTTCCTCAGCATTAATGAGGGCAAAAAGGCTCCATTTGACCACGTTAAACCACTGGTCATCACCTTGACGTACCACAGGTCCTAATGGCTCCTTGGATATGATTTCGGGCAGCACTATCACACTGTCAGGCTTAGCGAGTTTGATGCGTAGGCTGTAAAATTGAGATTGATCGGCAGTCAAGACATCACAGCGCCCGGTTTCAAATCCCCTAAGAGTCTGATCGGCAGTATCAAAAACGACGGCTTCGTACTCCATCTTATATAGACGAAAATAATCGGCCAGGTTCAATTCTGTCGTCGTCCCAGCATCAGTGCAAACGGTTGCGCCGTCCAATTGTAAAACACTTGTGATCCCCAAATCTTTGTTGACCATAAACCCTTGCCCATCATAATAATTGACGCCGATAAAGTTAAGACCCATTGTTGTATCACGGCTTAAAGTCCAAGTCGTATTTCGAGAGAGTATGTCAATTGCACCAGACTGAAGCGCAATAAAACGCTCTTTAGCCGTCAGCGGAATGTACTTCACCTTGTTAGCGTTACCAAATATAGCAGCGGCTACTGCTCGACAAGTATCCACATCAATCCCTGTCCAATGGCCTTTATCATCTGGCGCTGAAAATCCTGCTAAGCCGATGTTGACTCCGCATTGCACAAAGCCCTTATTTTTGACCACATCAAGCGTTGCAGCTTGTGTTGTACTGACAGTCAACAATAATACCTGTGCAGTGACTAAAGCTATCAATCGTTTATTTTTCATCAAGTTATCCTCTAAAAGAGTTTAAATATGTCCAAGATAAATCTTGGACTCCAAAATATCAGGGTGGCATTTTACTCTC
The DNA here is from genome assembly GCA_001640045.1 of Candidatus Thiomargarita nelsonii. Lineage (GTDB taxonomy): Bacteria > Pseudomonadota > Gammaproteobacteria > Beggiatoales > Beggiatoaceae > Thiomargarita > Thiomargarita nelsonii_A. Next base: position 1,052 of record LUTY01001451.1, read on the forward strand.
ATGGTTGAATTTAAATCAATTGACAAATTGTCAACTAACATCAGAAAACTTAAAACCGACAAGCACGGATTTTACGGATGACACCGCCCTTTCCTGTGCCTTCACTACGCGAAAATTTAGCAGGTATGCTACGCAGCCTGAGTGATGAGAGTCGTTATTGTCAGCGTTTGCATATCATACTGTGTGGTGGTGAAGAATTGGAAAAGCTTAAATATGAGAAAGGTGACTTATCTCTGTTAAATCATGCCACTGTTGAACATTGGCCAGAATTTGGCCGTGATGAAGTGTATGCGCTGCGTGATGACCGTTTTAAAGGCTTGCCGTTAGACGATGCTTTGGTGGATGATTTGTTAATGATGAGTGGTGGACACCCACAATTACTCAATGAGTGTCTTACTCTACAGCAACAACAGCCCAATTTACCTTTGAAGGATTACCCAGAAATATTGAGTCAATCCGCTCAGGCACCATTTATACCGTTTACTCAAGATGAGTCCGCTAAGCAACAATTGTCTGAATTGCTACAACAAGAAGACTTAGGTAAGTTTACGCACCCGATTTATTCAAATTTACTGCGTCAATTGTACTGGAAAAATGCGCTGGTTGTACGCGGTGAAAATTGGCATAAACGCTTGTTTTGGCGATGTGACGCTTTCGTGATTGCTGGAAAGAAAATTATGGAGGGAGAAAATGATGACGTTTGACCACCAGAGCTTATTTGCCCTATCCGTGTCGATATTGCTATGTTTGTCACCTCACGCCCAGGCAAAGTATCAAATTGACACAATTATCGGTAATGGACATGAAGGATATAGCGGTGACGGTGGGAATGCCACTGAGGCACAAATCACCCATGCACATGCCCTTGCAGTAGATAGGGACGGGTTGCTGGCCTTGAAAAATGTTCTAAGCTTGATTCAAAAATATCTAAATCGTTGTCCCAAATTTTTTTGGCAACCGCAACCACTAAATAGCGTTTGCCACCCGATGAAAGAACATGAATATCGTCAGGTGCCACGCTCGATCCTAGTTGTTCATAAATTCTCTCAATTTCAGATGCTGAAGGTTGACAAATTGTTATTCCGTCTAACTTGGTTGGAAGTTCAACATATCCCACTCCCACAAAAGCAATATCGACATTTTTGGGCTGAGATTTTTTTTTGGGACTACGCAGCAAAAGCTGATTATGGTTGACATTAAATTCCCAAAGACGAAAACTACGCTTATGAAACTCAATCATTTTTATACCCTCCTCTCAAAGGGTTTTTTTCTGGATTAATTTAGTTCGACGTTTTTTGTCGCTTCAGGTAAGTACAACTAATGCTCAACAACGAATAAAAACCAAACCTTCAAAATTCAAGTCAATTACTACTTGAGAGCCATGAAGCTCTTGAAGCTTGCGACGTTCATCTTTAAGGTTTTTACCGAGGTGTTGAACATTAGCTGTACTCAACACAGCGACAAAAAACGTCGTTCTAAGAGTGTAAGGCTCCTTGCACTAAATAGGACAAACCAACTTACCCAACTTCTCCGTCAACTTCAGATTCTCACTATAATCCACCGGACAATCAATCACCACAACCGTATTATCATCAATGGCTTGTTTCAAAGTAGGTAGCAAATCCTCGGTGCGCTCCACACGTTGATAAGGCGGTTGAACTGATCAAGGGATCGGTATGGCCGTAATAAACGGTAGTGCGGCCACCCGGAATATCATAATCCGCCCAACCGTTGGGCGAGTTAAATACTGCCAACAATTCTTCCCAGCCAACGGCAGTACCACCATTTTTTGCCTGAATCGCTTTTAAACGGCTTTCCCAAATTGCCATGACCACCGGTGTCAGGGCGGTGGGCAGACTGTCAGCCAAGTCAAAGATTGTGCGGCCTGTATGGAAATTGACCAGCGCCAGCCAATGGCTGACTGAGGGTGAAAAAATCGTTGGCTTTTCAACATTTTTATTGTTCGGAGCAATAATGGCGTTGGTGATACCTTGGGCAACGGTGCCAGATGAGCCTTCACGCCCCTTGACAAAAATAGAGCGCTCATCTTTGGTTAGCCGTTTCCCAGTCAACGGGTTGCGCTCATTGCGGTAAGCTTGGTTGAACTGTTCAATCGCATCAACCATGTAGAGTGCTTCCTCTGGAGCGTAAATGATAGAAATTTCAATCGAATTTGGATGC
>LUTY01001444.1 GCA_001640045.1 Candidatus Thiomargarita nelsonii
CCACGCCCCGATAAGTTCAGGTTAGGGATTGCGATAAAGCTGTGATAAGTCAAAACAAAACCTGACAATTAATCTAATTTGTCATTATCATGTTTTGACTTATCCGCAGCGATTACGCAATCCTTGTAGATGTGGGGTAGTTTTTTTATCGTTCCCAAACTCAGCGCACTGATAAGATCGGGGTGCCCCGGGACATTAGATACTGATAACTGATAACTGATAATGAGGCGTTTTCAAAAATGGCAGCAACAGATAGTCCTCTAAAACGATTGATCACGACTTTTATTGATGATTTTGCTGTGTGGCTCCTTGGGAGTGAGGTGGCATTTGTCACTCCACATAATGTTGAATTATATGCCCTTTCCGATCCAATTCGTGCAGACCAAATTTTTACAGTCAAGTTAGCAGATGGGCGCACTGTGATATTACATATAGAATTTCAGGGGCGGCGTACCAATGTCCCGATGTCTTTACGTGAATTGGATTCTCTTTCACGTTTGGCTCTCAAGTTTCGTGATTTGGAAATATATAGTGTTGTCTTTTATGTCGGTAACGGTGCTGGACGACATGATACGGGTAGTCATCAAATTGAGAATCCCTCGGGTGGTTTCACGCTCAGTTGGCGATATAAGGTGATTTGTTTATGGAAAATGAATGCCCAAGAGCTAATTGACTTGGGTAAACCAGCTTTGCTAGGTTTAATTGGACAAACCCAGATAACTGAGCCAGAAGTCTTATTGCCCAAAGTGGTTGAGATGGTCAAAACCGTCCCAGATGCTGAAATACAAAA
>LUTY01001445.1 GCA_001640045.1 Candidatus Thiomargarita nelsonii
CAGGGCAAACTTGTGTGGATCTACCCTGATGGCCGTGTTGAACCCCTGAAAAAAACATAAGGCGTTTTGATATGAGCATATCAAGGCTTAGATTGGTTGCTGGACCTAATGGTGCTGGCAAAACGACATTCACAAATAAAATTTTGACGAAGCATGTCAATTTAGGCGTATATGTAAACCCTGATGAAATCGCCAAGACACAGGAAGGAGATGAACTTACCCGTGCCAAGAAAGCACAACAAGCAGCAGTACAGCAAAGGGAACAATTGCTACTTGAGGGAAAATCTATGACATACGAAAGTGTCACATCACTCCCATATAGAATTCCTACAGCGTGCCAAAAAAGTTGGTTACAGGACTTATCTCTACTTTATCGGAGTTGAAGATCCTAGCATCAACAAAAAGCGTGTTAAGGAACGTGAAAGATTCGGTGGTCATGGAGTACCTGAAGAAAAGATAGCACCGCGCTATCAAAGGACTATGTCTCAACTATTTGAAGCCAGCTTGCTGGTTAATCGAGCCTATATTTTCGACAATTCGCTAGATGGTTATTATCTGATTGCTGAAATGCATAATGGAGAGTTAACGGTTTACAATGATAGTTTAGCAGCTCAACTTTCTTGGCATAAGAGGTATTTAGTCGAGTCATAAATAAGTGTATTATCCACTTTGCCTGATCGCTATTTATGACGGAAGTTTTTGATATGTGAACAAAAAATCCAGATAATAAGCGGGCGAGGTTCAAGTTTTTTTTAATTGATCCTCACATTTTTTTTTAAGCGTCGTCTAA
>LUTY01001446.1 GCA_001640045.1 Candidatus Thiomargarita nelsonii
ATCGGGAAATCGTTCCTCATTCCCGAAACATCAATCCAGCGACTTAATAATTTACGCTTACTTCGCTTTATCGATCTTAAGCGGTGGCAAAGGGCCAATGTCCGCCGCAGACGCTAGATTGGCAGTTAATGCCATTGCTAGGCCTACTGATATCGTCGTCAAACGACGCTGAGAGCGTTTACTCATGTAGTTATCCTCCGTTTTATTAAGTAGGAGTCCAAAATTTATTTTGGACGAGTCAGTAGCAGCCAAGTCCAGTTTGTCAAGGTATGTTTAGAACCTACCTCGCCATTGCTGCCATCCCAATTGGCAAAGGAAATCGGGATAAATTGGCCCTCCGTAAACGAAATATCAGATTCTCCGCCTTTTCTAGGGCGTTTCATCAGCACTCGCCAAGCACCTTTTTCCCATTTTCCCGTCGCCACCAGCGTCTTGTCTCCCAGCCGTGGTTCAAGGGCTTTACTATCAAAAATAATAGACTTAGGCGCAATGGCCGGTTGAATACTCCCCGCATTCCAATACCAAATCGTGGCGGCATCGCCATGACCAAACATGGGCTTTTGCACGACGGGATGCAAAGCCTTTTCTTTTGAAAATTGGATAGCGAAAGCGTCAGAGTATAATTCTAAAAATTCATCTTGAAGTATTTCACAGACAGTTTCACCTGGTCGGCTATCCGTTCTATCATTGACTTCTAAAAGAAAAGCAATTTCTTGTGCGTTGTATAGTACTCGCGCTGTGATCGCATCAGCCAATGGCGTGAATAGGCGTTCTTCTTTGATGAGATTGG
>LUTY01001447.1 GCA_001640045.1 Candidatus Thiomargarita nelsonii
TCCCCAATGAGGTGGTGGAAGTACAGGAACTCAGGATGGATGAATTTGAGTTTGAGACGGGAGTAACACAGCTTGATTTAGCGTTGGATATGGTTGATAAACCTGAAGGCTTGTATTGTTTGTTGATGTATAACGCTGATCTGTTTGATGGTGATACCATCAGGCGGATGGGTGGGCATTTCCAGACCTTGCTAGAGGGGATTGTAGCTAGTTTTAATCAGAAGCTATCGGAATTGCCGCTCTTGACTGAAGTGGAGCAACACCAATTGTTGGTTGAGTGGAATAATACTCAGAGAGAGTATCCTCAAGATACTTGTATTCATCAGTTGTTTGAGGCACAGGTGGAACGCACCCCCGATGTCATTGCCGTCGTGTTTGAAGGCCAACAATTGACCTATCGACAATTAAATAACCAAGCCAATCAATTGGCACATTACCTACAAACTCTAGGTGTAAAACCCGAAGTGTTAGTTGGCATTTGTATAGAGCGTTCCTTAAATATGGTCATAGGATTGCTAGGGATTCTCAAAGCTGGGGGCGCATATCTGCCCTTAGACCCCGATTATCCGGCTGCCCGTTTAGCTTTTATGTTAGAAGATGCGGGGGGCGAAGTGTTGTTGACTCAATCAAACTTAGTCAAGCAACTCCCAGAAGCAACGGCACAAGTGATTTGTTTAGATACCGAAAGGAAAACGCTCTCAAGATTGAGTACCAATAATCTAGCCAGTGGCGTTGCCTCTTCAAATTTGGCTTATGTGATGTACACTTCAGGCTCTACAGGTCAACCCA
>LUTY01001448.1 GCA_001640045.1 Candidatus Thiomargarita nelsonii
CCCCAAACACTATTTTGTAATTTCGAGGTCAGAAATAACAACCCAAAATAGCCCACCAAGACGACCACAAAATGCATGGGAGCCATCCTGGTTACCATAGCGATGCCCGCCGTGAAAGCCGTGAACAACAAAGTCATCGACAACAAGATATAAGTGTTGCGAATCAGCTTATTAGCTTCAGTGGATGACAGTGGTTGCTCAAAAACTTGTTCATCTTGGTTTCCAAACGGAATGCTCTGAGTGCCTTGATTACGCTCAAGGCTAACGTTTTTGTTCATCTTGTCAAATAAAGCCATAATAAAATACCTCACTTCAGTCAAAAGTCATCGTCAAGGATAAAGAAAACTGTGACATCATTCTCTGATGTCTTTGTATTATTATAATGACAATTTCTTAAATCACAAGTTCTCTAGGAGTCCAAGATTTATCTTGGAACTTTGATAACTGATAACTGATAACTAATATGATTAAATTAAATAATGTTAGCATTGCCTTCGGACACGTTGCACTGTTAGACAAAATAGCCTTACGCATAGACAACAAAGAACGTGTCAGTTTAATCGGACGAAATGGAGAAGGCAAATCCACTCTACTGAAAATTATTAGCAGAGAAATAAGTGCAGATCAAGGACAAGTGGAATACCAAACCAGTTGTCGAATAGCACTATTAAGCCAAGAACCTGAATTTAAAGCAAATGATACCGTATTTCATGCCGTCGCAAAAAGCTTGGGCACGGTGGGACAATTGGTTGAAGCGTACCACAACCTTGTACAACGCCTGGCTCACA
>LUTY01001449.1 GCA_001640045.1 Candidatus Thiomargarita nelsonii
AAGAGTCGGTTTATTTATTAATACGCTCCCTGCTCGTGTCAAGTTATCACTAGAAAATTCGCTGGAATCTTTGCTAAAAGCAATTCAAAAACAACAAATTGAAGTCAGACAATACGAATATTCTCCTCTCGTTAAAGTACAACAATGGAGTGGAATACCCGCTGGACAGTCTTTATTTGAAACAATTGTTGTCTTTGAAAATTATCCTGCCCTAACAACTGACAGCAGTCTAGTTGTCCAAAATATTCGCTATACTGAACAAAGCAATTATCCGCTTAGTTTGCTAGTTGTCCCAGAGCATCAAAACCTGCGTTTTATCGTTGTTTATGATCGTTCTGTTTATAGTGACGCAGTGATTGAACGTTTACTGGGTCACTTGCAGACGATTTTAATTAACATGACGGCTGGGCTAGAGCAATCTGTAAGACAATTAGATATCTTAACTCAGCAAGAGCGTGAACAGCAGTTAGTTGAGTGGAACAAGACGCAAACTGACTACCCTAACAATCGTTGTATTCATCAGCTAATTGAAACACACACTCAAACTGTCGCTGTAGCCACTGCTGACGGTCAAACATTGACCTATATCGCTTTACAACAGCGAACCAATCAATTAGCGCATTATCTACAGCAACAGGGCGTTAAGCCAGGTATATTGGTTGGTCTCTGTGTTGAGAGATCGATAGAAATGATTGTGGGTATCTTAGGTATCCTCAAAGCCGGGGGCGCTTATGTACCTTTAGATCCGACTTATCCCAAGGCCAGATTGGCACTGATGATAACAGAAT
>LUTY01001450.1 GCA_001640045.1 Candidatus Thiomargarita nelsonii
ACTTCTATTCAAACAATTTTTCAAGCATGGATAACAAGAAAGCAGCTTTTTGGGATTGCCGCTATTGTTAATATTCTAGGCGCAATACTGGGTCCAATGAGCGTTATTCTAGCTTCTTTGCCTTATGGTGGAAGTGCGATGTCTTATGTGATCGGGTCACTCGTTAGCCAAGGAACGATTGCTGTAATAACTATGATCGTGTCACTTAAGCACGGTTTGTATGCTACTTCAATGCCTTTTAGGTTGAATTACAGAATCCTTATGCGATACCGGGTTTATCCAACCTATATGGCACCTTACTCATTGAGTCAGAGCATAGTTGATAGCGGTTTTTTGGTAGCACTAGGAGGAATATTTAATGTTGGAACACTTGGTGCTTTCCATCTGGCAAGACAACTTGCGTATCTTCCTATTGCTTTGATTGCCAACAACTTGCGTCAGGTTATTTATTCTCATGCAGCAAAACTCAAGTCCCCAAAAGATATAAATCCTCAAATTAAAGCCATTTTGACCAGTCTTGCATCATTTCAGATGCCAATAATCATTTTCGCAATTTTTTTTTCTTCTGATTTTATTGTGTTGATATTTGGCAAGGCGTGGCAGAATACCGGTGAATTTTTAAGATGGATTGTTTTGTCAGCAAGTGTTTTATTACTTACTTCTTGGCTGGATCGAATGTTTGATGTGTATGCATATCAGAGGTTATCTGTTATCTTGCAATTGATTTCAGACCGAGGCAAAAAGATATTGCCAAGTCAACTTGCCCGTCGATTCAGCACCCAATAAA
>LUTY01001461.1 GCA_001640045.1 Candidatus Thiomargarita nelsonii
GCGCCATAACAAAAACGGGTTGACCCTGTACGGGAATGTGCTTAACGGGTTGCCAAGTCCGACTATCGACAACGAGCACCGCATATTGACCAATAGCGGGGACAAAAGCATAATCACTTGCCATCGCCCAGCCTTCTAAATGTGGCATTTTATAAACGGGTTTTTTTATATCACCTTTACCATAATTCGGTAAAATGCGCTGCACATCAGCATTCCACAAATCTAAGCGGACTAAACCGTCTTCACCAAATAAACCGGCGATGTAGTAACGGCCATCGGGAGAAATGAGGGCATCGTAGGGTTGCCTGCCTATCTCTTTGAATTTAATAATTTTAGGCGAACTGGGCGTGTGCATATCAGCCACCCAAATTTCACCCGCATCGAATAGGCTAAAGACAAAACGCTGCCCCGGCGCGTCCACCAATCCAATCACTTTAGAACGTTGGTTATTGCCAAACTCGGCAGGAATGTCCGCTAACAATTCTAACGTTGCAGCATCAAATACTTTAACGCCACCGGGGGTGTAATTAGATACCGCGACTAAACGCCCATCTTGGGAAATCGCACCGCCCACACTGTTTCCCGCTTGCATGATGCGCTTAACAATTTCGCCGCACAACATATCCAGTTTAGTTAATCCACCGTCGCGCCCAAATATATAGGCATAGCGTTGATCACGAGAATAGACGACCGAGGCGTGGGACAAATCGCCCAATCCTTGTATTTTTGCCAAACGAGTGTGAGTGGTTGTCTCGACGATCAGTACGCTACCCGTAGCACGCTCTACCACTACGCCTAAATCTCCGGTACCACGGACATCATCGCTATCATCGACGCAGAGCGTCGTGGAAGGCATTCCCACGCAGAGCGTGGGAACGAGAAAGGTTAAGGTGCAGAGAGTTCGCCAACTAAGATGCATTATCATCAATTCCTTTCAGCAATTGTTCTAGTAACCATTCGGCTTCAGCTTGAGTTAAAAAATCTCGCCACGGTGGCATAGGAGTTCCCGCTCGACCCAAAAGAATAGTTTGGAGTAAAAACTCTCTTGGATAAATTGCCAGTGACTGAGGCAATAAAGGTGGCCCTAATCCGCCTTTCAGCGTCATGCCGTGACAAGCTCCACAATCGTGTCGGAGTAGATGGAGCAAATCTGACTGACGTTCAGGCGGTATTTCATCGGCACCAACCGTTAATGCCGGTAAAAAAAAGAGCAGGGCAAACAATCGTTTCATTTGGTTTGTGGAAAAAAAATCATCAACTCAATAGACATCATGCATCGTGTTATAAATATTGAACTTGCCCGTTGGGGTGATCATCCAAGCACCTTTGAGCACTTGTTTAAGTGTACGAGTTTTATCATCTACGATGACAATCGCCGATTCCTGACTTTTGCCACTCCATACTGAAAACCAAACTTCATCACCGGCTTGATTATACTCAGGTTGCACTACACGTTTGGGGCCATCACTGATACCAGCCCATTCAGCAATAGGTAAAACCTCATAGCCTTTCTCCAGATTGTCAATATCAAACACGGCAATAGTCTGGCTGTTTTTAGTAGAGGGGTTCAGCGGTGTATCGACATAAAGATTCTTAGACTTAGGATGAGTTTTTATGAACAAAGAAGCACCGCCTTGCCCTTTCAGCATCCGTACTACTTTCCAAGCCGAATCAGGATGGTTGACAGGATCAGTGCCAATGAGTGCAATATTCTCATCACCTAAATGACTGGTAGCCCAGACGGGACCATACTCAGGATCGATGAAATTAGCCCCACGTCCCGGATGAGGAATCTTACCCACTTCAATCATCGCTTCTAGGTTGCCCTCCTTGGAATCGATGACTGCGATCTTATTGGATTTATTGGCAGCCGACATGAAATAACGTTGGGTGGAATTCCAGCCGCCATCATGTAGAAAGCGGGCCGTATCAATGTTCGTGATCTTTAAATTAGCTAAGTCTTTATAATTGACCAGTAAAACTTTACCGGTTTCCTTGACATTGATGATAAATTCAGGTTGCTCGTGAGAGGCCACAATAGCAGCGACGCGAGGTTCTGGATGGTACTCTTGAGTGTCTACAGTCATCCCGCGAGTGGAGGATATCTTTAATGGTTCTAGGGTATCACCATCCATAATGACGAACTGGGGCGGCCAATAAGTCCCGGCGATGGCATATTTATCTTCCCATCCCTTGTACTTGGACGTTTCTACCGAGCGTGCTTCTAGGCCGACCTTAATCCTAGCAACATTGTCTGGTTTTTCCAGCCACAAATCGATCAGATTAACCAGAGCATCGCGCCCGATCACATAGAGATAACGCCCCGATGCTGACGGACGGGAAATATGCACGGCGTAGCCGGTATCGACGAGATTAATGACCTTTTTAGTGTCACCATCGATCAAAGCCACTTGACCGCTATCACGTAAGGTGACAGAAAAGATGTTTTCGATATTATAATCGTTCATCTTTTTGGTAGGCCGCTTTTCGGGGGGGACAATGATTTCCCAATTTGCCTTCATCTCCTTTATGCCGTATTCGGGCGGCACGGGTGGCTCATGTTGTATGTAACGTGCCATCAAATCAACTTCTTCTGCGCTTAACTCACCTGAAGTACCAAAGTTGGGCATACCCCCGGGTGATCCATAATTGATAAACACCTTGAGGTAAGGCGTAGTTCTTTGTTGTGTAATTTCCGGCGTTAAAGGTTTACCAGTTGCCCCTTTACGCAGTACACCGTGACAACCCGCGCAACGTTCAAAGAAAATTTGCTTGGCCTTTGCAAATTCGGTTTCCGAGATAGAAGGTGCCCCGGGTGTGATAATCATTTTGACGGCACCCGGTTCTACAGCACTAGGCGCACCCTCATATTTTTTTTCCACCTCTTGTTGCACTGGAAAATGTTTACCAACCACACCCGCTTTATATTTTGGCTCCCCTTGTTGGTTTGGCTCTGCTGCAATTGCATTACCAACCATTAAGGACAGTGCAGATAGTGCAACTGTACCCGACATATTTCGTAGCGTTAGTTTCATAAAATTAATGCCTTCTCATAGTTATACTGTTGAACATTACTCACTGAGTTTTATAAATCATGCAGCGTAGTAATGAACTATCAAAGATGATCAATTATCCGCACTGCATATATTCATATAGTCAGGCGGGGGATTGCCTTGACTTAAGTCAATTAATAAGAAAACAGAGTGTTTTTTTTATTTTATGGAGCCAT
>LUTY01001452.1 GCA_001640045.1 Candidatus Thiomargarita nelsonii
CAAACGTTGAAACCCGCACTGTTGTCTTCCATCGCCGTTTCCCATACGACCGTTCCGTTCTCGTAACTCAAGTGGGTTAGATCTACCGCCGTTGGGTCATGATCAAGTGGATCAAGATAACAAAAAGTTAGATGGGAAATGGCACTCTTATCTGGTTTGCTGAAGCTACCATTTTGGCTGCTGGTAAAAGTGTGTTCACCTATATCTTGACCAGCTTTCACAATTAGACCCTCAGCGAAGATGGAACCGCTTGTTATCTGCCAATCACCACCGGTAGGCTCATCGTCCTCGTCAAGTATGATACCCGAGAAGGTGAAGACATCGTGCTGATTGCCATCGGAACCATTGTCACCACTAAAGCTAAACACTCCCCCCTGCCAGTCGTACTTTGCAAGGAATTTGTAGTCGTCCCCCCCATTGTCCAACAGATCGCACTCTTCTGTGGGAGTAGCCGCTTGTGCTGTCATGGGCACACTCAAGCCGACCAACGATAGGCCTAACAGACCTATTTTTAGAGTTTTTTTCCCAAATGGTTCATTCATGATGATATTTCTCCTAGTTGCAGTAGTAAAGTAAGGGAATCACAAAAAAACGATCATCCCAATTTTTATGAATCAGAATTTTCTTCAATTTAAGACTTTTCAGAAATTGATATTTATTCCAGTCAAACCGTCTAATTTTTGTTAATTCTTAAATTCAGTTAATTCTGATTCAGACAGAAAAAATGTTAACGACCTTGGTTCAGTTTAAGGAAGGTTTATCAAGTCTAAATAAAAGGTAGACCTAC
>LUTY01001453.1 GCA_001640045.1 Candidatus Thiomargarita nelsonii
TTTTCCATTCGGCAAGCTGATAAGAGCCATTGGTTTGAATATGGGCCGGATTAACCCAGTCATCGCCATGTTGTTCAATCACTTTGCGTGGCAGAGGAGAATAGGTCCAAAAGCCCGTTAAAGCGGGAAAATAACCCGCTGCTTGTTCCAACGTGAATTCAACCGTATAATCGTCAATCGCACGAACCCCTAAGGATGAGAGTGGGACACTTTCATCTTGATGGATTGCCTTGGCATTTTTGAGGATATAAAGCGTAAAGGCATAGGGTGAGTTCGTTTTTTTGGCAATATTGCGTTGAATTGCCCAAACAACATCATGGGCTGTCACGGGCTCTCCATTTGTCCACTTGACATCTTGGCGAAGTTTATAAGTATAAACCGTGCCATCTTCGCGAACGATCCAATGGGTGGCCAACTCTGGCACAACTTCATAAGTTTTCGGATCAAAATCAGTCAATCCGAGAAACAATTGTTCAACCAGCTCGATTTGGGCTTCTTTATAAATTAAGCCCGGATCAAGAGTCGTGATCTTGTCGCTTAAAGGTAAGCGCAAATAACCAACGTGCTGAGGTTGAGTTTTTTTAACGGCTTGGGGTTGTTTTTCGTAGTTTTGCTGTTCACAACCACTCATTATTACCATAATAAAAAGAGAGATTAGTAGTCTCCACCTGAAAAAACTATACATTTTTATTGATACTCCTCAATATTACTGCCATTAAGTTTTATTGTAGGGTGGGCAACGTGTTTTTGTTGCCCACCTTGTCGGGGGGCTGGTGGGCAACAAAAA
>LUTY01001454.1 GCA_001640045.1 Candidatus Thiomargarita nelsonii
CGCGTCCTGCAACTAGAGACGCTACCACCGCACAAACACAAAATCCTTAAATCTCAAAAAAATCCTATTTCTTAAAGAAATAGGATTTTTCAAACCGTGCTTGTCGGTTTTGAATGTATAATCAATTGCTCAATAAGAGCTTTCGTCTGGCGTAAAATACAAAAAATATTGATAATATCCTCTTTGGTAGCATCATAAGCGAGGCTTTCAGTATATGAACTCGCTTCTAGTATGACAAAATACCAGTGTCGCCCAATAATATACGCGCCATAAATGGGGTGCTGATGTTGATTTAACTTTTGAGCCGCTACCATTTCAGCTAGGAGTTGCCCAAGGGGATCATTTGAGCTATCAAGTTCTTTTTTATACTCATGAATAAAAAAAAAGGATTGTTTTGGAGAATGTTTACCTTGAGCCACTAAAAAGTCAATAAAACCCCATAATTTTTTGTTTTCGCCATATTCTACGGACAGTTCGCGTTCCATAAAGGGACGATACTGTTCTTGATAAAAATCGATCTTGTCTAAAAGTAGTGCGATAAAATAGATTTTTAACTCTTCTTCATTCCAATCCCGCACCGAGTAGCGTAATTTTCTGGATAACTGATGCAAAAAACTGGCTTCTTCTGAGGATATTTCATTTGACACTTGTAACCAGTCTTGAAATGCTTGACTCTCTGGCTGGAATACCAATTGAAATTCTTCTTCGACTTCTTCAGTGCTCCATTTTGAAAAGGATTTCATGGTTTTTCTCCTATCCATCAGTCGTTGTAAACGTTATTTTGGAG
>LUTY01001455.1 GCA_001640045.1 Candidatus Thiomargarita nelsonii
CATTACGGATGGTAGCGGGGCTGAGATCGAGGGCAGCATCGCGTGACAGTGTGCGTAATCACGCTACAATCACATAACACCTCATAGCCTGACTCTTCGCCAATAAAAATCTGTAGATTTTGAGCCTTGATCGCTTGATCAAGTAAGTGCAAAATATCGCGCTTTTCGTTAAAAGCCACAAATAAATCACGTAATTTTCCCACATTACACAATTCGGCCACTTCCATGAGATTAGTTTGCCCAGCCATCACAAAATCGTGTGGCTCGCTTTCCTGACTCTCAAAGGCTTTCTCTGCCATTTCGATGACGGCAAGCATCATTTTGTCCATATTTTCGCGTGTTTCCCGCAACTCACGTAGTAAATCTTCACGCACACTTTTAATATCTTTACCGACAAAAGCCTCATTCAAATAATTGGCGGCGCTTTGCAATTCCGCTGGTGAGTATGTGCGGCTGGTGTGTATAATGCGATTTTCGACATCCTGTTCGTTAAACACCAATATAACCAAAACACGTTTTTTGGAGAGAGATAGAAATTCAACTCGACGCAAAGCTTTATAATCGTGCCGAGCTAACATAACCACACTAGCTAAATGGGTGGTTTCTGATAATAAATTAGAAGTTTGCTCTAGCAAATGCTGAGCGTTGTATTTTGGTATAAATTGGCGACGCAAATGTTGTTCTTCTTCACGATTCAAGGGTTTAACTTGCAATAGGGTATCAACAAATAACCGATAACCACTCATAGCCTGACTCTTCGCCAATAAAAATCTGTAGATTTTGAGCC
>LUTY01001456.1 GCA_001640045.1 Candidatus Thiomargarita nelsonii
AATAAGCGGGGCGTACCGTTTAGCTCGTCAACTACGATTTTGTAGAAAGCATCAGGTATTTCAACACCGCCTTTCGGCATCATCTCAACGTCCGCATCATAAATCGGGCCGATGATCACCCAAACCTCAGTCAATCGATTGGCTAGTCTCAAGTTGCGCCTCATTCCCATATCGGGTGGCGATAGCGTAACTAACAACTTAGAATTGAGAACAGTTGAGTTTTTCGATCAAAATGCCACGTTTTTTGCCGCTCCACGCACCCGCATTTAAGTTATTGTTATCAGTACCTTATGACCAATAAGCGCCTGACTTAGTTTCAATCTACAACTATAGTCGTCTGCTATCGCGTGGCATGTCATGTCATGAAAATGTCACCGTGCGCTACCCCACGCGATAGTAGTTAACAGTTATCACTCATATATACAATAAAAATTGTAAGTGTATTATTTTTGCCTAAAATGTGGCGGTAGGTCAATAACGGCGGGGGGTAGGAGGTGAGGCGCAAGTCGTTTTCTTATATATATACAATAGAAAAAAGACTTGTGCCTCAATACCATAAAAAAAATAAGTAAATAATACTTAAAACCTTGAAAAAAAAGTTAATTTCAAGTCCACCGATAAATCTGATAAAACTCATCATTCATATAACTAAAATCTTCACCATCATCAAGCGAGTTTATAAAGTTATCATCTAAAAAATCATCATCGCTTGATTGCGTGGCGTTAGTCTCAACAACGATAGACTCAAGCTGAGCCAAACGATCCTTGATCGCATTGTACTTACTT
>LUTY01001457.1 GCA_001640045.1 Candidatus Thiomargarita nelsonii
ACGTTGCCTTGGCTCCGTGAATACCATCTGGGTCAGTGATGCGCTCAATAGTGGATGGGATGTGGGCGGGGACCAACCACCGACATTTGCCCTTGAAGTACATTAATAAATTGTGGGAATTCATCCAAAGAGGTACGGCGTAAAAACTTACCGAATTTTGTGATTCTATGATCGTCATCAGTAACCTGCGTGAATGAGTCATCATCTTCACAAACGGTCATGGTACGAAACTTCCAAACCCAGATATTTTCGCCACCCAAACCATATCGGCGTTGTTTAAACAAGATAGGCCCCGGCGAACTGAATTTAACCCCCAAGCCAATAATGAGCATGGGTCCCGCAATAAGGACAAGAATTACCAGCCCCAAAATCACATCCTCCACACGCTTCAACAAGCCTCCCAAACCATGTAAAGGGGTGCCATAAATGCTAATCACCGGCAACCCTCCAAGATTTTGCCAGCGACTATGAAGCAGTTCAAACACAAACATATCGGGCACCATATACACGGTGACAGCCGTATCCGCCAAAGCTGATAGGATATCTTTTATCCGCTTCTCAGCACATAGAGGTAAGGCGATATAAATCCGATCCAGTCGTCCGTTTTTCCCATCCTCTATTAAGGACGCCAAATCGCCCAGCACCGGTACTGAATCCAACTGCGTCTCAGGCTTCAACTTGTCATCATAAAAACCCACTACCTCCAAACCCATCCATGAATTGCTGTGAATCGTTTGCATTAATCGTCTTCCCAAATCACCTGCCCCAAAGATGGCAACCCGGCGG
>LUTY01001458.1 GCA_001640045.1 Candidatus Thiomargarita nelsonii
ACACTGCCAAAATATGCTCCTTTTGGAAACATGCGTATCTTTTGGTAACACAGACTCAATTAATCTTTGTAAAGAACAAACACTTGATCCAACTCAAAGTAAGTCTGGCAAAGGTTGCAGGCCAACTAGAACATGGATTTATAATAGGCTGAAGCATTTCTTTGAATTCGTATATATACCTGTAACGCAGCCTAAGCATGAACAATTTCCTATAAATTGGTCTTTAGCTACTATGACAACAAACTCTTTAAGCCGAGCAATATTTATTGCTTCAAAACAAGAGATTACCAATGTTCATCTTGTAGAAAAACTTTTGATAGAGCAAAAACGCCATGCGTAAGCTCTAACTTATTTAACGTAGTCCCTATCGGTTTTCCATTTAATGGAGAAATTTTAGCTCTTCCTATAGAGAAATAACAACCTATTGGAGATGAACGACTAATAATGTACCGCTCAGGTTCGCTATTCCATTTCACAACAGTTTTCCGTAAACAGTGATAAAAAAACGCCAAACACTTACTAATGCAGGGACATCCATAGTACAGGTTATCCTATCAGGGATTATACTGTTTGTACTTTATCGTTTCTTATTAATTACCATTGGTGTAGAACAGCTAGGAATTTGGTCAATTGTCTTAGCAACAACCACGGTAACAAATATTAGTAATTTAGGTCTTTCTGGCAGTGTTGTTAAGTTTGTAGCAAAATATATTGCCCGGGCAGAGCTTGAAAATGTCAGTGCTGTTATTCAAACGGCGGCACTTTCTCTGAGTGGTCTGATTGGT
>LUTY01001459.1 GCA_001640045.1 Candidatus Thiomargarita nelsonii
CAGCACTCACACCCGGGACAGTCGCTGCTATACTGCTACCAAGAGCGGAACTTATCATCGGTTCTACTTGATTACTGATATCCAAATCTTCAATTTGAGAGGCAGCAAAAGTGGTAGCAATAACGTTCATGTAAAGGTCAACAATTTCCGCCCAACTGGGTCGTTGATTATATAAATGGGTGATTTGCCAGACCATTTTCATTTGACCCATCAACACGAGTAAGGCATCTAAAGCACCGTTTTGTGAAATGGCGGTACTGACAAACATTGAAGATGCGGTTTTCTTCATAATGTTATCGGCTTTTGAGTCCAACAGTTTAAGTGCAGTTTCGACATCAGCGCGATTCTTCAGCACCAAATTTAAGCCTTTCAAATATGGATTATTTGCTAGACGCTTTTTTAGCCGAGCCAGATAGGCTTCAAACTCAGGAGAGTTTTCTTCGGCTGGGAGACGAATGACTTTAGGTAGCCTAATGGCAATCACCAGCACCAGAATCATGATTCCGTAAAGAATGAGTAAGTTGTACAGCACAATAGAACCGAATGTCGGATTTATTGTGCTGGCAAAGTTGGTAATTTGAATGGTTTGGTTGATTATCACAATTGTGACAAAGATACTAAGGAGGATCGCGATATACCAAAATAGATGTTTTAGTAGAGTTGTAATTTTTTGTTTTTCCATTGATTGAGAGAGTTGTTGTAAGCAGCGAAAGCGAAACCCACCCTAATAAGATCAACAAGTAAAAAAAATGGTGGGTTTCGCTGCGTTCTACCCTACGCTCGCT
>LUTY01001460.1 GCA_001640045.1 Candidatus Thiomargarita nelsonii
TGCGTCCCGCACCGCAGAGCGGTGCAAACAGGCATTCCTTTGCCTCGCGTGGGAACTAGGATTAGAGCCTGAGTAGTTACGATTATTTTTTGTTTTCTGCAAATACTTCGTCACGATATTGTTGATAAAATTGTAAAGATTTATACACAGCTTTAACAACAGCACGCGGCGTAATAGTGGCACCTGTAAATTGATCAAATATGCCCCCATCCCGTTTGACTTTCCAGCCCGCCTTATCAGGATTTTTCAATGTGCGCCCATTAAAGCTCAAAATCCAGTTAGAGCGACGCATTTCAATCTTATCTCCCAAACCTGGGGTTTCCTGATGAGAGAGGACACGCACACCGACTAAGCTACCTTCATAATTGATGCCGACTAATAAACGGATGCGACCGTTATAAGCATCGGGTGCTACTTGTGTCAAAATGGCGGCGACGGGTTGCCCGTTTTTGCGGGCACGATAAATGGTGATTGGCTCTACTGTCCCTAATACAGCTTCATTTTGGATTTGACGAATATCTGTAAATAAATCATTATCATATTGATCACGGGGAATCAGCACATTCAAAGTACGCAATAAAGCGGCACGCTCATTGGCTATAATTTGTTTATGGGTTATTTGAAAACTGAAGGCGACTAGTCCGCCCCCAAGTACCGCAAAAAAAGTCAACAATGCCGCCGCATTTAGCATTTTTTTTATTAACATTTCTTGTCTTAATGTCCAAATATCCGAGGTTGGGTATAATAATCAATGATGGGAACAGCCATATTCATCAACAACACCG
>LUTY01001471.1 GCA_001640045.1 Candidatus Thiomargarita nelsonii
AACTACGATCTGATGTATCTAAAGCTAATTCCCCTTTCCACAAAGTATTTGTATCAACTTTGTTCAAAAATAGTTTATGTTCTAGGCATTGCTGAAAAAGGCGTGTTCCCGGAAATGGAATTAAATTAAATACATTGAATAGATCCAAATCTAGATCTTTAATCATATGCATTGTTTCTTCAATTGTTTCCTCAGTTTCTTCTGGAAATCCAATAATAAAGAAAGCACGAGTTATAGTACCTCGTTTTTTAAATAATTCTGCCACCTCAAAAATTTTATCATGAGATAGTTTTTTACCAATCACTTTATTCCTGATGAATTCAGAAGCATGTTCAATGGGGAGAATTGCATGTAAATAGCCAGCATCGCATAATGCATCAACTATATCCTTATCAATCGTTGCAATGTGGAGCCCACTCATAGACGTAAATTGAATATCCAGATTTCTTTTTAGTATTTCATTGCATATTTCGATTAAACGTGATTTTTTAATACCCATATTATCGTCAATAAATTCAAAGTAATTGACACCAAACTGCGTATGCAATCTTTCAATTTCATCAACCACACGTTTAGGGCTGTGATAGCGAAAACCTCGTCCCATCAAGGTGTTAAAAGCACAGAAATTGCAGTCAAAAGGACAACTACGACTTGTTGAGATGGGCGCAACAACACTAATATCATGTTGTTTGGGATTGAGCCATGAAGAATAATCATAGCGGTAATCATCAATAGAAATGTCTTGCCATGCAGGCATGGGTAATTCGTCAAGATTTTTGATGAGTTCAAGACGTTCTCCAATCACAATTTTGCCCTCTCTCGTTTTTTGCGCCATTCCGGGCGCAATAAAATCTGTTTGATTCGCATCAAGCATATCGCAAAGTTTGACGAGAGAATTATCTCCTTCACCAATTGCAACATAATCTATAAAAGAGCAATTTTCTAAAATTTCTTTGGGAAAAAGTGTGGGATGCATACCACCCACTATAATTTTAATATTGGGGAAAAATTCTTTAATGTAAGCTGAACTTTTTCTGACAAGCGGGAATGCTGGACTTGAACAGGTAAAACCCACTAAATCAGGTTGATGTTCTTTAACTGATTGAAAAGCTAATTCTTTTAAAGAATCCTCGCTTGTTTCAGAAGATACACCCAGATCATATATAATAGGCTCATGACCAAATTTTCTTAAGCTGGCTGCAAGATAAAGCAGGGATACTGGCGGATATCGCCTTGTAATTCGATTAGGATCGAAAGGGGGAGAAATTAAAAGGCATTTCATTTTTTTTTATTAAGCTCCTATTTTTAGTCTGTTGATAATAGTTTCTCTTATTTCCAAAGAATCTTGTTTTGAAAAATCTTCATCCCGACAACTATCGCATGGTGTTTCTTTTTTTCCAAAAGTAAACAGGTTTTGTCGCCACTTTGCGAGTGTGTGTGATGCATATATCTCGAAAACACTTTTAGATGAGATATTATCAATGATATATTTTTGATTTTCGATACTATCTGGAAAAAACTGACAGCATGGAAAAATATTCCCATTGTAACTTATAGTCAATTCACGCAACGGACGTACACATGGTAATACTCTGGTTGTTGAAGCATTGAGAAAATTAACTGTACCCGCGCGCGAGTTGCCGTATTTTAACCAATCATTAGCCATGACACGAAGTCTCATACCATTCCAATCAATATTAGATTCAATATGTCCATTTTCCAAATGAGTACTTATTTCAGATTGGCTTATATCGACTCCGATTTTTTTTAAAAATTTTTGAAAATCTTTCAGCCGCTCATTTAATTGATAAGGTTTATTAATCGGAGGATGTAATGTCACAAAGAGTGCATTTAAACCGATTTCAGTTAATTGATTTAAGCTACTAGAATCAACATAATCACCATTGGTGTTGAACATCAGAAAAGAATGAGGTAAACGTTCTCGTACTTGTTTTATTCTAAAATAAATATTTTTATCTGCTAAAGGTTCATTATAAAGATTAAAAACAATAGTGGACGAATAATTGATACTTTCTAATTCATTCAAGATTTTGTTAAAAAGTTGATCTGTCATGTATATCTGATTTTTTCTACTCTCATCTAACGATACCGGACAATACGAGCACTTTCTATTACAATAGGTACTCGTTTCTAAATTCACAATACAAACAAACTTTTTAAATAATGATTTTTGTTCATCATGCGCGATATCTATTGGGTAAAACAGAGGTTTTAGCAGGTTATCTGGCACCAATAAAAAGTGTTCCCAATAATACTGCGTAGAGATTTTATTTAGCCTGATCGTTTTCATAGCCTATTTTAATCCATTAATGTTCCACCATTGATATCAATCGTTTCCCCGGTAATATAATCAGACAGAGATGTGGCAAGAAAAAGCGCACAATCTGCCACTTCATCAGGCTCACCAAGACGGCGTAGAGGAATTGCACTACGCAAACGTTCTCGTGCTTCAGGATTCATGCTTTTTGGCAGATCGGTATTAATTGAACCAGGTGCTATTGCATTAATACAAATGTTATATTGTGCATAATGATAAGCCAAATGGCGAGTTAAAGCAATTTGTCCCGCTTTAGACACTTCATAACTTGGCGAAGCACTTGGATGCGGTAATTTTGCCATTTGCGATGTCATATTAATGATTTTTCCAGACGCTTGGCGACGCATAAAAGGAAGCACGGCACGACAGGCATGAAATGTCCCATGTAAATTCACGTCAATCACTCTGTACCAATCTTCAAGCGGCAATTTTTCTACTGGTGTGCGAGTAATTACACCTGCACAATTCACTAAAACATCAATTTGACCAAAATGATCCAGTGTCACTTTTACAATTTCTTCAGAAAACGCGGGCTTAGCAATATCCCCGGCAACAATTTCAGCTTTTGCGCCCCGGTTTCGTACCTCTTCTGCGGCTTGATTTAAGCGATCTTGATTTGTTGCAACCAATATCAATGAGGCACCGTGATAAGCAAACTTAAGCGCAATCGCTTTACCAAGTCCACGAGAACCACCCGTTACAATAGCAACCTTATTTTTAAGCAATTCCATTATTTTATAATATGCCGATTAAAAATGACACACCCAGTTATTCAACTTCAACATAAATCAATTCCTGCATTTGCTCAGTTTTTGTTAACATTTCTTCCATAGAGTCAAATTTTAGAAAAACAATAGCAAATTTTGAGGTCATCATATCAGAAACATA
>LUTY01001462.1 GCA_001640045.1 Candidatus Thiomargarita nelsonii
TAAAGTAGCTGTACCAAGCGTTTTTAATGCCTGTTCACGAGAGATACCACCCAATAGGATCATCAGTTCTGCCTTGCATCATGACACGGATAGTCGCGTTTTCTGTGCCAGGTGCCATATTACGCATATTGACCGACATATTAAGGGAACTCGTGGCATTTATTTTGCCCCAAAAAAGATGATCTTTTTCTGGATCTTTTGGCAATTTCACCCAATATAGATCGTCTCTCTCAACATGCACCGTTTTTTTGAACTCAGTCAGTGGGGGATGGCTAGGATCGGGGGTGGCATCCCTGATACTAAGTCTTGCTCCACCATCTGTTTTGAGAGAGAGCCAATATATATTAGTGCGAGTATAGGCGCTGTCTCCTGCTTGGGCGTAGAAAAACATCACATCACCCGGTCCAAAAACCCCATATTCTTCGCTAGCTATAAAAATGGGCACCGCTTTACCTTGATGACTCAGATGAATCTGACGCGCATCTAACACAGACAGATCTAATCCCAATTTTTCCTGAAAATAGTTATGGCTAAGTGCATACACGCCCGTTTTATCTATGCTCAGTTTTAAGGCAGGCGGTAGCGGTGACGGACAATCTTCCCTCGTTTTTGCTGAACGCGAACGTAAAACTTGGTTGACCGTTCTATCATTTAACAACAATTGGTCTAACATTTTCTCAAACGCGGGCGAATCTGCCACCCTTGGAAAGGGCTCTTTGCTAGAGCGAGAAGCCTTTTGGATATTACCCTGAGCATCTAATTTAAATTGCTCACTCGCCGAAA
>LUTY01001463.1 GCA_001640045.1 Candidatus Thiomargarita nelsonii
AGCGGCTCATTGCCATTAAAGGTGTACTCAAAAATCTTTGTCTCAATATTATCTCCCGGCAATAAAGTCAGCGCGGTAAATGATTCAATGATAGGTATTACCGATTTTTTAGGTAATTTAACCCTCATTCACCATTATTTTGACAGTCTTGGCTTACGAAATTTTCGTTTTCAATCGCCGATAGTGCATCTTTAACTTGCTGATAAAGCTTATTGGATAAACGAAATCCTGATAAAATGGCTTGATCTAATAATTCCAATGCCGCTTTTGGAGTCTTATGGTGACGTTTTGCAGCCAATACCATTAATCCCGCCAAACCAATAACGGACAAATTTTTCTGTCGCGCTATTTTTCTACCCTTGCGCTCATCAATAATGAGTGGCAACTGACTCGTCAGTGCCAATTCAATGGCTTCTGCTTCTCCCTTATCCAACCATTTATAAAATTCCAATAAACGTTCCGAAACATTGACTGAAACAACGTCATAACATCCCGCCTGTTGCATAAGTTCATTTATTTCTGAATTGCCACTCAGTAATTCGTCCATAACCGCTTGTGGAATCAATATTTGGTCGAACAATGAACACAACATAGACAATGCATCCAAACGCTCAAGTACGATTAATGTCGTGGTGTCACTAACAATTAAATTCATCATTTCATTAAATTTTCTATGGTTTCCAAATCTTCTGCTAAATCGTAATCAGCAATACTGATACTTAACTTATCCAAAGTATCAAGCATCTCACTCTTAGTTTTGTTTAATGCTTTAGCTAGTTGTC
>LUTY01001464.1 GCA_001640045.1 Candidatus Thiomargarita nelsonii
ATTTAGCCGGCGAAAGATACAGCTTTGAAGTCAAAGAACAACAATTGGCGGATGCAGAGACTGAAACCTCAATCAAACCCCTACAATTGTCAGCCACTGATGTTGTACTTTTTACCGGAGGAGCACGGGGTATTACCGCCCAATGTGCCTTGGCGGTTGCCCAACGTTATCAGTGTCATATTGTACTCTTGGGTCGAACACCGCAACCTGAGGCAGATGAATCGCCTGAAATCGCTGCTGCTCAAGATTTACCAGCGTTAAGAAAGATGATCATTGAGCAACATCCGCAAATGAGACCCGCACAAATCGAGACCGAATGTGCTAAAATCTTAGCCAATCGTGAAATCATACATACCCTTGATGAGATCAAAGCCGCTGGTAGTCGTGTGGATTATTATTCCGTCGATGTACGCGATAAAGACGCTTTAGGCAATCTAATGACTCAAATTGCCAAGCAGCACGGTACCCTCAAAGGTATTATCCACGGTGCCGGTATTATCGAGGACAAACTGATTCGCCATAAAACGCTAGAAAGTTTTGAGCGGGTTCTAACAACTAAAGTCGTGGGGGCCTTGAACTTGGTAGAAATAATGCCACCTACGGTCGAATTTGTTGTCTTTTTCTCTAGCATTGCTGGTGTATTTGGCAATCGCGGTCAAGTTGACTATGCGACCGCCAATGATGCACTCGATAAACTCTCAAAATTATTGAATAATAAGATCAAAGGGCGTGTCATTTCCATTAATTGGGGGCCCTGGGCAGCCGGAATGGTGTCAGCAGAA
>LUTY01001465.1 GCA_001640045.1 Candidatus Thiomargarita nelsonii
CTGGCTCTATTATGGTGTTCGCAATAGCGATGAGCATATCATGAAAGACTATTTAGAGGAGTTGGTAAAAACTCATCAGAATTTACACCTGCATGTCGTTTACAGTAAACCCAAAAAACCAGATATCAAGGGAACTGATTACCATCATTCGGGCCATATTGATATTACTTTATTGCGTCTGACCCTACTTTTGAAACCCTATCAGTTTTATGTTTGTGGTCCTAAGCGAATGATGGAGACTCTTGTCCCTGATTTGAGCGCATGGGGAGTGCCCGATTCTAACATTCATTATGAAACGTTTGGCCCGGCTTCCCTTACCAAGCCGGAGAAACAACGCCCCTCATCTTTGGAAGCAGAAACGACATCATCAGAGCTTACCGTGGCTTTCAGCAACTCTGGAAAGACATATCAATGGAATAGCAGTGCCGCTTCCCTGCTTGATTTTGCCGAAGAAAACGGAATATCAATTGATTCGGGATGTCGTGCCGGTAGCTGCGGCAGTTGCCAAACCACCATTAAATCAGGTGAAGTGGAATACGTCCAATCGCCAGATATTGAACCGGAACCGGGCACCTGTTTACTTTGTGTCTCAGTGCCTAAGACTCATCTCACTTTGTTGGCCTAATCATCATGAAAAATTCATTATTCTGGAAAGAAGTCGTCCCGTTTTTCTTGACATTCGCTTTATTGATGGTTGCAACCATTATAATGGACTTCCTACTGCACCAATTTCAGTTGGTTTGGATAGGACGTTACTTGGGGATTCCAGGCACTATTCTTAT
>LUTY01001466.1 GCA_001640045.1 Candidatus Thiomargarita nelsonii
TAATTAATCATGACTGATAATAAACGAAAATTTACCATAGGGCGAGCCCGTGATTGTGATGTGGTGCTGGCGGATAGCTCGGTTAGCCGTTATCATGCACAGCTTGATTTTCTTGATGAGGGCAAATTGTTACTTATTGATTGTCACAGTACTTATGGAACCGCTATCCGTGGCACTCAAGGCCATTTTTTACCATCTGCTTAGCAGCCTGTGCAGATTGTGTGCTTAAGCCACAGGTTTCATGCCAACAATAAAAAATAAGTACAGTGTTTTTGTCTTTTGGAAGTCGATGCGTGTTGCTATCAAACTGAGAAAAAGGGATAGAAATAGCCGTTGGAATATGCCCTTCGTTATAGTGGCTCTCCTCTCTGGCATCAATTAATACATATTCAGAATGAGCACCTCGAATAAATTCGAGCAAGATGTCAGTGCCAATAATGCTATTGGCAGGGAGATTGTTCTGGTGTTTTTGTCGGTGCAATTTTGCAATAAGACGACTCTTCTTCTGTAAATCAATCTGTTCTTCATAAGTATTATAGCCATCTTTCTCAATTTTCACCGAATGTAAGCCAGGCGCGAGCCATAAATCTAAACCTGTGCTACCCTTATATTCGCCATCCACATAGACTCTATCATTGTAGACATTAGAACGTATGCTCAGCAAAACTTTTGGTTTGGTGGCAACCAATTTTTGCCCAGCTTTTTGCCAACCGGCAACGCCAATGGCGTAAGTGAAAACATTTTCGTAATCCGCCTCTTTGGCAGCTTTGGCAGCCTTTG
>LUTY01001467.1 GCA_001640045.1 Candidatus Thiomargarita nelsonii
CAACTACAAGGCGTATCCGTCACATTCCACCCCGTGTTATTCTCCCAATAAGCACCATCAGTACTATTATAAAGAGCGACAAGTGCCTCACACTCCGTAGATGGGATTTCAGTAACAGCCAGGCAAACCGCCAATTCATTGTCTTCGATGATGATAGTAGCATTATCTAAAATTTCCCCACTAATCGGTGAGGTTAGGGTGATTGTGAAAGTTTCAGAACCTTCAGATTTGTCGTCATCAATAATAGTTATTGTGAATGTTTTGTCAGTTGAGTCACCATCTGCCCAATATAATGTCCCTGTGGTTTGGATGTAGTCGTTGCTGGCGGTGCCGTTAGTGGTAGCGTAGTTTGCTGATATGGCTCCATTATTAAGTCCGGTGCGGGTGACGGTGATGCTTGCTTGTCCGCCGTTTTCGGTTACGCTGTAGGTGGTAGACGAGAACAATATTGTAGTAATAGGACAAGATGTTTGTGCGGTTTCCCAACCTGGATTGTGCTCATCAAGCCAAACAATCAGTTCTTCATCATAAGCGGTTAGGTGGTTGCTGTTTAATTTTAAAGATAATATATTAGACAGGTTTTTCAATTCAACTGGGATTTCTCCACAGAGTTTGTTGTTGTCCAGCCATAGTTGCTGCAAATAGCTCAAATTGCTCAATTCACTTGGGATTGAGCCGGTGAGTTGGTTGGAAGACAGATTGAGAGACGACAAACCGCTTTTGCCCAATTCAGTTGGGATTTTGCCGGTGAGTTGGTTGTCATTCAGAGTGAGAGCTACC
>LUTY01001468.1 GCA_001640045.1 Candidatus Thiomargarita nelsonii
TCTATTGTTGATATTGTTTCAGCCGCATTTCTTATTAGCAATCTCTCTGTGAAAAGTTGGTCTATTGGCGAATTACCTTTAGGAGAAGGCTTGGTGAATTCTGCTCACGGAATGCTCCCAATACCTGCACCGGCTGTCATCTCTATATTATCTGGATACCCTGTTTATTCAGATAATATAAAGGGAGAACGTGTCACGCCTACGGGTGCCGCAATAATCAAACATTTGTCGCCTGAATTCAATTATTCTAATAAAAGCTTGCGTTTAAAAAATAATGGGCATGGGTTCGGCAGTAAGCGATTTCCTAATATTAGTAATATACTAAGGAGTTTAGTATTTGACTATTCTGAGGACACGCATAATGATGAATCCATTGCTTTAATTAATTTTGAGATCGATGATCAATCTCCTGAAGATTTAGCAGTAGGTTTAGAACACTTACGTGATATGGATGGTATTCTTGACATTTCTCAAAATATGTTGGTGATGAAAAAAAATCGTGTCGCCACTGGTATTCAAATATTAGCTGAGCCAGAAAAGTTAAATCATGTTATTAAACATTGCTTTATTCAAACGAGTACAATTGGTTTACGCTGGCAATTTGTTAATCGTGCGACATTAAAACGCTCTATTCATAATGTTGTTGTTGATGACAAAAATATGCGTGTTAAATGTGTCGATAGAGCTAATGACACAACGGCTAAAGTGGATATTGATGATTTAAGCGCAGTCTGTTCATCTTTTGCAGAAAGGACAAAGTTAAAAAATTCACTTGAATTA
>LUTY01001469.1 GCA_001640045.1 Candidatus Thiomargarita nelsonii
GTTGCCTTAAATCACTCAGGTTACTCATCATCGTCTCTCGCTCGGCTTGAACTTGGCCCTACGCTTGCTGATAACTGTGATAAGAGGTTCACACAATGCGGGCTTACGAAGAGATAAATAAAATGTTCAAAGAGATGGGATTGTCTG
Source organism: Candidatus Thiomargarita nelsonii (assembly GCA_001640045.1). Taxonomy (GTDB): domain Bacteria; phylum Pseudomonadota; class Gammaproteobacteria; order Beggiatoales; family Beggiatoaceae; genus Thiomargarita; species Thiomargarita nelsonii_A. The sequence continues at coordinate 148 of LUTY01001469.1, forward strand.
ACCAAAACAAATCAAAGCGTTTTCCTAGCAAACGGGAGATGCCGCGATTTCATAGAAAGGCAGCACAAAATCCGAATAAAGAGTATATATTTATTCGTCTGGCAAACCACTCAAAAGTAATAGAGGATTAAAAAATGCCAAATTGGCATGAAGTTGCTAACCAAATTGAGGTTATCGGTAGCACCTACGATATAGTCCGACGTGAATATCTGAAGGAACTCCACGAATTGACGGGGCGAAATATTATTGTCTATTATTCTGGCTGGCTACAGAAACCTGATGCCCCCAGTGTCGGATTGAATGATGCTGATAAGACCGGTTTTATGACGGTTATCCACAAGCTAGATCGTACTAAAGGACTGGATTTGATTCTTCATACGCCCGGAGGAGAAACAGCTGCAACTGAGGCTTTGGGTACTTATCTCCGCTCAATGTTCGGAATTAATATCAGAGCTATTGTCCCCCAACTCGCTATGTCAGCGGGAACGATGATTTGTTGCGCTTGTCAGGAAATCATCATGGGTAAACAATCCAGTCTTGGGCCAATTGATCCACAAGTTGATGGTTATATTCCAGCCAAATGACAGGTATTCCATCATTTCTGTTAGGAGATGCGACAACCATTCTTTTTGG
>LUTY01001470.1 GCA_001640045.1 Candidatus Thiomargarita nelsonii
TAAGAATATCCAGAACAAAATGAGGGCTAAGAGGGGACTGTGCAATTCTTTTTCGGTTGTCCTATACTTAACCTTGAGGAGGGAACTTGAGGAATCTTACCAACGGGATAAATCTCGCCCCCCCAGATTTCGACCAAAGGCAAGAGATGGTATTTTGGAGTCCCAAGATTTTCGATGGCAACACCGAACAAGATAAACTTGTCCCGACTATGGAGGGTTCTTGGGACTCCAAAATAATTTTCTTGTACGCACGACTTTTAAATTTCGTGAGCTAATTTGTCTTGAAGCCAGAGATTGACTAATGATTGAATATCGACTTCAAAATTCACCGGTTTGGTTTGTTCCCAATAGTCCGTCACATCATGGTTATCCCAAAATTCACCGATTTCAAGGTAAGCGTTTGCTTGTGAAATAGAACTTTTATTTTCGTCCATATTGTCTCCTTTCCGCCTGAGTCATATCTCGTGCTGAGAGAATCTAGGCAAATTTTTTTTAAAAATAGGATTTCTATAAATGTTAAAATATTTTTGTTGATCTACTTAGTTTTAAAAAAATATGCATAAACAACGTTTCACACGCGGCGGCTTAGCCGCATGGTCAGTGTATCATCCTATTGGGGTTATTATGATAGCACTGGCTGTTGTCGTCTTGGGCTTATTTTCTCTGTACACGCTCGGCATCGATCTTTTACCGCAGCTCATTTATCCAGAAATACGAGTGCGTGTATTGGATCCGGGCGTACCGGCAACAGTGATGGAGGATCAAATCACGCGACAACTT
>LUTY01001481.1 GCA_001640045.1 Candidatus Thiomargarita nelsonii
GAGCTTTTTAGTACCGAACAAGAAAGGGTTTGGGGAACGGATTGGGATGATGCGGTGTATAACGGTGTTTATGAAATTACTTTTTATGCTGAGGACAAGCGTTCATACCCGCCTTATGTGCATTCTGGCAATTTACCCGCTTTAAAACAACCGCTAATCCACACCATCCTGAAAAAGCGAGCACGCTAGTAACGACAGGCATCTATCAATTTTCACGCAATCCCATGTATTTGAGCCTATTCTTATTGCTTGTAGGTTGGGCGATTTATTTAGGAAGTCTGTCACCCCTATTACTACCCTTGCTATTTATCTGGGTTATCACGAGCCAGCAGATAAAACCCGAAGAACAAGTTTTGGAAAAAGTCTTTGGACAAGAATACCTCAGCTACAAACAGAAAGTGAGACGTTGGGTGTAACATTATAAAGTACTTAGAGGATAATATGAATGACCCCACAACCGACGGAAAATAAGACAAACAAACCAAACCTTGATGCCACTTGGCTTCGTGAACTTTGCCTCAATGCTGGCGCACACGATGTCGGCTTCGTGCAGATAGAACGTCCAGAAGTCGATATCGATCGCGACGATATCCTGCGAGCAGCACACTGGACTCGCACACTGGTGACATTCGTGATCAAAATGAACCGCGAAAACGTGCGTAGCCCGATGCGCTCTTTTGCCAATATTGAATTCCATGCCTCGGACGATCAAATCACCGAAACCTCTCGCAGGATCGTCAGCGAACTAGAGGCCAAGGGCATAAGAGCCATGCACACAGCCTTCGGATTTCCCATGGAAATGGACCGCTGGCCCGGCAAAATATGGGTCGTATCACACAAACGAATTGCCGAAGCGGCCGGACTAGGAAAAATGGGCATTCACCGCAATATAATCCACCCCAAATTCGGCAGCTTTGTTTTCATCGGAACAGTGCTCATCGATCACCAAATAACGGACTACGGCACCCAGATCGACTACAATCCCTGCCTTACATGCAAACTTTGTGTCGCAGCCTGTCCGACGGGGGCCATTGGCTCCGATGGCCATTTCAACTTTGCAGCGTGCTACACCCACAACTACCGTGAATTCATGGGCGGTTTCGGCGACTGGGTTGAAAACATTGCAGACAGCAAAAACCGGCGCGACTACCGCAAGCGCGTTACCGACTCCGAGACAGTCTCCATGTGGCAAAGCCTCTCGTTCGAGTCAAACTACAAAGCCGCCTATTGCTTGGCCGTCTGCCCTGCTGGCGAAGAAGTCATCCCGCTCTACTTTGAAGACAAGCGACAGTTCAAAAAAGATATCGTCAAGCCGCTTACCGCTAAAGAAGAGACGATTTACGTTGTGCCCGGCTCAGACGCAGAAGGCTACGTCAAAAAACGCTTTGGGCACAAAAAGACCAAACGCATAAGCAACGGCTTGCGGCCACGTACTCTACGCGCTTTCCTCGAAGCCCTGCCTTTAGTCTTTGAACGCGGCCAATCCGAAGGGTTAAGCGCGACCTATCACTTCACCTTCACCGGAAAAGAGCGAGCGAAAACCACAGTTATCATCTGCGACCAAAAGCTTGAAGTACACGACAACCACATCGGCAAACCGAACTTGCGCGTCACCGCAGACAGCGAGATATGGCTAGGCTTCCTCGCAAAAGAAAGGAGCCTCGTTTGGGCGTTGTTGACCTTCAGAATTCGGCTCAGCGGCTCGCCCAAGTGGCTGATCGCATTCGGCAAATGTTTTCCATCCTGATGCTTGGACGTCCAAACTAAAGTTTGGACTCCAATATCGCTTTTGTTGCTACATCTAGCGACGTATGCAAAGCATCCCACTGATTATCTCCCAAAATCGAAGCCAAATGAGCCTGTGCTTTTTCCCAACGAGGGAGGGCTTCATCAAGCACATTACCCCCTTTTTCCGTCAAAGCAATCTGCCTGACACGGCGATCTTGACCCGGAAATATTTTGATAAGTCCCTCACGTTCCAAAGGTTTTAGATTCCGCGTGAGCGTGGTCCGATCCATCATCATTAGCTCAGCTAATCGCTTCATTGTCGCAGAGCCTAAGACAGATAATGCCGTCATCAAAGAAAACTGTGTGGGTGTCAAACCACTTGACTGTAAATACTCCGTATAGATTTTCGTGACCAGTCGGGACGTTGTACGCAATTTGTTCAGGGCACAGTTTTCTGCAACCTGCCGAAATTTAATCATTTTTTTAAACCGTGCTTAATATTTGTGTATCATATATACACATTTTTTGGTGAACTTGTCAAGAATCCTTTTGATACAAGCATTTAATTGTTTATAAGACAATTTTTTCTATGTATGGTAATTTTTGGGAAAACCAATTGACTAGGGATTAAAAATGGCGTAATGTAACACATACTTTGAATAATGAGGATAGAGATAACTATGAAAAAAATTGTTACAACCCTTTTTTTGATTATGCTGACAGGCAATGTGTTGGCCACTGCCCAATACCCGGATATATTAGTATATCAGGGAAAAAATCAGCCAATATTTACTAACCCACTGGAGTCTTATTTTGATAAACAACATCCTAGACCCAAAAATGTCTTTAAATTTTCGTGTACTGCAAATTGGCGTGGTTATGTTGCAACATGGAAAATTGAAGAAAACGATTTATATTTAGTCAAATTGGTTGAAGGCAGTTGCGGTGAAGATGCACCTGAAATTCCCATTACAACAATATTTCCAGAACAACAAGCGCCTATTAAGGCAAATTGGTTTTCAGGAACACTAAGGATTCCTCTTGGTAAAAGACTTCAATATGTACATATGGGTTATGGCTCAATTTATGAGAAAGAATTATTTCTGACTATAGAAAATGGAAAAATAGTCAATGAAGAACTTGTTGATAATTCAACTAAAGAATTGCCAACCAGACATGAAAGAACTCTTGAGGAACTGCGTAAACTCAAAGAATGGGAAGATACAACCGTGTCGCCAAAACAATAGTGGCCTCACTTTGCGCTGCACCCGACCACACGGAGCATAGTGGAGTGTGGCGGGTGAGTTTGGACGTTAGCCCCAAATATAAAAACAATTCTGTCGTTCTATTTACTGGGGAAGGCTAACACGGCACTTGACCGCTCACTCGCTCCTTCGCGGCTAGTGAGCTATACTTAACTAGGCCATAAACTAAAATTTTCTGTCATTTACTAGCGTTACTTCGTTTCGCTAGTAAATGACAAAAGT
>LUTY01001472.1 GCA_001640045.1 Candidatus Thiomargarita nelsonii
TAGTTTGCGTCTGTGGCGAGTGGCTTCTGGTGAGCTGATAGCGAAATTGCAAGGGCATTCTGATAAAGTATATTCAGTAGCAATATCTCCAATTGATGGCACTATAGCTTCTGGAAGTGATGATCACACTATTCGCCTCTGGGATGGAGTAACGGGGCAGTTTATTAAAACCTTGGCTAATCAGGGCACACAAGTTGGTAGTTTGTCCTTTAGTCCTGATGGGGGTTATTTGGTGTCTGGAGTTGGCTCTGCTCCCACAAATTGTCATGTATGGTCTTATCCCAGCGGCAAGGAAATAGTCACCTATAAAGAACATGACAACGTTGTAATTGCTACCGCCATAAGTCCCGATGGACGCTGGGTGGCTACGGGTGGTGGTGATAATCAAGAAATTCACATCTGGAATCTGCGCGATGGCACACTCAAACCGAAGGTCAGCGAAGCTAAACAGCGGCTGCGGGGTGTTGGTGCTAGTATTTGGGCGGTGGGTTTTTCTAGGGATGGAAAATATATGGCTTGGGGGAAAAATAGTAAGTCTGGAAGGCAGGTTAATGATTATGGACCATTAGAACACCGCCTAAGACTCCCCAGTTCCGATAATCCACTAGGAACACCCAAACCGAAGGTCAGCGAAGCTAAACAAATCAAACCCAATCAAAACTACCTTCGCGCTAAAGATAAATGGCAAGATTGGTCTTTGTCTCACCGTAAGGGCGGTGATTATGGTTATGATGCCATCCTTGACATTAAAAACCAAAACGGCACTATTGCCAGCATTGA
>LUTY01001473.1 GCA_001640045.1 Candidatus Thiomargarita nelsonii
TTTAGGCTTTATTTCAGAGGATCATCTGGTTTTGACTGGTAGAGCTAAGGAAAGCATTATTATTAATGGAGCCAATTTTTATAATAGCGAAATTGAAGCCGTTGTTGAAGAAATTGAAGACATCTCCGTTTCTTATACCGCAGCCGTTGCAGTGCGCCCGACTGGGACGGTGACTGAACAATTAGCGATTTTTTTTCATAGCCCAGTCTCTGACTTATTAGCATTAATCAAAAAAATTCAAGCACAAGTCACCCGCCAAATTGGAGTCAAACCCGATTACTTGATCCCGGTTGAAAAATCAGCGATTCCAAAAACAGCCATTGGTAAAATTCAACGTTCACAGTTAAGTCAACGCTTTGAGGCGGGAGAATTTGACCCAATTATCAAAAAACTTGATATTCTCAGTGGTAATGATAACACCTTGCCTGATTGGTTTTATCAAACCATTTGGCGGCGGCATGAAGTTGTCACGCAACGTCCAGCCTCGCCAAAAACCATGTCGAGCCTAATATTTATTGACAATTTAGGCTTAGGTGCCCAAATTGCGCTTGATGATAAAACAGTCACTGTTGATATAGGCGCAGAATTTGCCAAACTCAGTGATAACCGTTATCGCATTGCCCCTAACCAGCCGGCACATTATCAACAACTACTCGAAACGCTTAGCCAAGCCAATTTTAAAATTGATGAAATTCTGCATCTATGGACTTATGGCGAATATACTGGCGAAGTATCAAGTTTAGAAGATTTTGAACCAGCCCAAGTGTTAGGCGTTTATAG
>LUTY01001474.1 GCA_001640045.1 Candidatus Thiomargarita nelsonii
CTTTCTTCTAAACTGTATTTGCCATCATCACCACGTTCTAAGCTATTGCTGAGTAAAGTTAGGATGATCTTTCTATGGGCAATATATTGAGCCAACTTTGCCTTACCCAGATCATTTTCTTGCTCAATATATTTATTATATTCAGCTTTATAGCTCGCTAAATCTTTAATGTCCGTCAATGGGCGACTCAAGAATTTCTGCCCTTTCTCTTTGAGTTCTAACTCAATTTTGGCAGACAGTTTATAAAGTTCAAGATCAATCGAACCGCCATCCAACGATTTCAACGGAATTTCCTGCAAACTCGCTGCTTGATACTTTAATAAAGGCCGATATTGGGGCGCAGCATTTTTAATATAAGTTTCAATGCGCTGCTGCTTAGTTTGCTGAATGTTTTCCAAATAATGCTTTAAGTAGTTGTTTTTGATATGATTGATGGCTGCCAAGATAATGTCTCGTTTCGACACCAAAAAACCATCTTCATCATTAATCAAAAAATCCGTTCTCTCGGCATTGACATGGTAATCTAGGTATTTGCTAGAAATATAAGCGACAAACACAAACCGCTTACCGTCTTCATCTGTCATGCGATCCACATCCGGCAACCATTTCCCAAGTTTTTCGGTGAGAACGTCTCTATAATTCGCACATAAATGAATTTCACTCCGATTCTGACGGCGGCTGAGGTAAACGTTGATAATCTCAAAAGTCTCATATTTAGCTTGAAACTTCTCTCGCAGTAGATAAGGGCTAATACCTTTTTCATAGAGATCATTCAAAAT
>LUTY01001475.1 GCA_001640045.1 Candidatus Thiomargarita nelsonii
GACTGGCAGGAATGCTAAACATTCTTTCTTTAGGATCTATGATATGAAAAGAATAACGGATCAGATTGGCATTCCATTCTTCTTTCAGCGTCCTGATGTATTCTTGTTCTGCATCGGGGAGAAGATAGATGTAGGGATTAATATGAGCTCCGCGTAATCTGGGCTGAGAATGTCCGGTGTAAATGGGCGTATCTTCTGGCACGGCGGGTAGGGGCTTGAAGGGTTCTCTTCCAATAGTGATTTTAACATCATCAAACCAGACTGTTCCTGAAACACCCTGAAGTCCCATCTGAATGTTCAGGTACTTAACATCATCTGGAATCAGAAAAGGTACGGAAAATTTCTTCCAGTCAAAGCTGGGGTTTTGCTCATCAATAGGAATTTTTGGCTGTGCGTAAATTGGATCGCCAGATGAAGGAATGATTTTAGCCATGAATTTGATGCCATGGTAACTGGTTGGTCTGGATATATTTTCTGCTTTGATCCAACCTGACAGATACAGAGTATGGCCCTCAATGCCCTTAACAGGCATTGATATTGAACCCATTGTTGCCACTGATGTATTTGATTTATGGACAAAGAGCGAATAATTTCCAGTATGGCTTTCATTGGAGAAACCGATGTCTCCATATTGCGAGCCAACGACTCCACTGATGGGGGATTGATGGGGCCCTTCAAAGCCTGTGGAAAAAAAGGTCTCTCCCCTTGGGGCGCGAAGAATGTCGATTGTCATGTCATTAAAAGACACCTCTCCGCTGATCCGTTCCAGTCCTAGATG
>LUTY01001476.1 GCA_001640045.1 Candidatus Thiomargarita nelsonii
GCCCATAATAAAAGTCTGTCCCTGAAAATGCAGCGCACTCAAATTGATCATTATTTTGATCGTATTGTGTGCGCTCATGATCTTGGTTTACCGAAAGAACAGGGGCATTTTTGGCAAAAATTGCAAAAATTTGAGCCCTTTGATGCGGAACAGACTTTATTGATTGATGATAGTTTACCCGTTTTGCGCTCAGCCGCAGCTTATGGTATTCGTCATTTGTTGGGTATTTCTCAGCCCGATTCTCAATCACCGCCTAAAGTAGGTGATGAATTTAGGACTATCCGCAGTTTTCGAGAAATTATGCCTGATGTACTATAAAAGGAGTCCAAGATTTATCTTGGACGAGCCCAGGATTAAAACAATGAAATATTTAAATTTAGATCCCTCTACATTAGGGGCGGAAGATTCAGAAGACGCGCAAGTTTCTTCTGAATTGTTAGAACAGAAATTGGCTGATATTGATAGCCAACTCTCTGAGACTACGTCGATTAAGCGTGCTGAATTGTTGTTAGATTATGGACGCACCTGTTTAGAATTACAAAGAAATTTCGAGGCTTGGCAAACGGGGCAACAAGCTTTTAATATTTTTGTGCCGGCTGAGGATTGGGAAGGGGCGGTACTCGCCTGTGATGTGATGTTTAGTGCTGATCAGCCAGATTCTTTAGTCGCCTTGGGCAATGGGGTATGGTTAGCAGTGACTTTTCCTATTGATCCCGAACTCAGCCCATAATAAAAGTCTGTCCCTGAAAATGCAGCGCACTCAAATTGATCATTATTT
>LUTY01001477.1 GCA_001640045.1 Candidatus Thiomargarita nelsonii
CGCCAATAAGCGTTTGGTGGCCTATCTGGTGCTCAATATGGCGCAAGAGGCCATGCCCAATACCTTGCGCCGATTTATCAAGGATAAGTTGCCTGACTATATGGTGCCATCCGCCTTTGTCAAACTGGAAGCGATGCCATTAACACCTAATGGTAAAGTTGATCGCCGTAAGCTTTCTCAGTTATCAGTGAGCAGAGAGCCGTTATCAGAAGAAACTTTTGTGGCACCTCGCACATCTGAAGAAGAACTATTGGCGGGTATTTTGGCGGAATTGTTGAGCGTTGAACGAGTCGGCATTTACGATAACTTCTTTGAATTGGGAGGCCATTCGCTACTCGCCACGCAATTCATCTCTCAAGTGCGCGATGTTTTGCAGGCTGAGTTGCCATTCCACTGTGTTTTTAATACCCCCACCGTAGCTGATTTAGCCAAGTTGATTGAAGTTGGAAGACAGAAAAAGCCGTTTCCTCCTATCCAGCCCATTCCACGGAATGACGCTCTACCCCTCTCCTTTTCCCAAGAACGAGTCTGGTTGATCCAACAATTGGTGCCCGATAACCTAGCTTACAACTTCCAATTTACTCTCCTGTTTGAAGGTTTGCTTGATGTAGCGACGTTGGAGCAGAGTCTTAGCGAAATTGTGCGGCGTCATGAGATATATCGGACCACATTTCCAACACGAGATGGGCGACCAATTCAGATCATCCACCAAGCCCAACCGGTGAAACTACAGGTAGTGGATCTACAAGCGTTGTCCGATCGTGAGTACGAGGTGGAG
>LUTY01001478.1 GCA_001640045.1 Candidatus Thiomargarita nelsonii
ACTCTGGTAACTCATTAGCAAGTTGGGCATAATCTAATGACAGCATATCCTCTTCAATATTCGCAACCACCCATTGACCATTTTGAACAGTAAAAGTCCAAATAGTTTCTATCTCTTGAAAACCCTTTTTTCCTTCTACCACTTCACCTGTCTCCCGTTTCGCCAAATAATCCTCCATGTTAGCAGTAATAGAAACCACAAGCTGGGAGCCATCAGCCACCTTATCGTCGCCACGATAAGCTAAAAACAGCGGCTTGAAGCCCCTGATTTTCTTGACACGACAATGATTAATGAGACCCTCTTTGGCCCATTGATCAAGATAAACTAACTGTTGATTTTTCCAATACCAATCAGTCATCCACGCTGAAGCTTCGCTCATATTTTCCTTGTGCCATGCCCTGTGTATTCGATAAAAACAATCCGTCATGCGCTCTCGTAATGTCAACCAATCAAACAAATTATTGAGCTTGGCAAGTTCACGCAAATCTTTGAGGGTGCGACGTTCTGCAAGATATTCTCTTACTAAAGTGTACAATATAAGTGGGAAAAAAAGGATAAATAGGATAAACAACAACACTTTACCCCAAAAAGTGTGGAATATCGCGGACGCAATTTTACCGCCAGGACCCGCAAAAGCGGGCTCCATCAGACTGATCAGAATTAATAAAACCGCGCTCACAATCGTCAATCTTTGAATTATCTTATTCATAATAATAGTCTTAGATAACAATTTCATTGATAATTATTGACATTGTACTTAATGGAGCACAAGTATCA
>LUTY01001479.1 GCA_001640045.1 Candidatus Thiomargarita nelsonii
TTAACAACCGTAATTTGCGAACCTTTGTCACCGATTTAAAAACGACTTTGGATTTATTACAATGGATTCCTAAAGAATATATTGTCGTCAGCGAAAGTGGTATTCATACAGCTGAGGATGTCGCCTTATTGCGTGAGGCGGGTGTACATAGCTTTTTAGTGGGTGAAGCCTTTATGAAAGCACCTGATCCGGGGGCTGCGCTGACCCATTTATTTAAATAAGGCGATCTTTGGATTTCACCAGTTGTAAACGTTTTTGTGACATAGCCGTCAAAGGAAAAAACTAATTGATTTCCTTTTTCAAAGGCGACAATTTGCCACCGTCCAACTTCATCCGATGTGGTTTCTTCAAGTATTTTTCCTTGACTATCTTCCCTAAATATTTTTACGCCAGATAAAGGCGTTGCAATTTCTGCACCTTTAACAGTGCCTTCTATCTTATTCATATTATTCTTTGCTAGGAGTCCAAGATTTATCTTGGACGTCCAACAACAGTTTTGTAGAATTCTGTTTCAGTCGGATCAACAAAACGATAGTTATGCCACAATAAAGTAAAATCTCCCTTAAATTGTTGACAAGTTGTCTTCAATCGTTGGAATTCATCAAAGGCTTCTTTTCCGACACCCAGTCCCATATAGCGTTCATCAATGACTGAACATTCCATAGCCACTAAGGGGCGTTCTCGCAATTTAAGCTGTTGGCATTCAACAACGTCGTAAACGGGGTATTCATAACAAGTACCACATCTAAAACCCACATGGTCAGCATAAGACAAAGT
>LUTY01001480.1 GCA_001640045.1 Candidatus Thiomargarita nelsonii
AAGGAGTCTGTATGGTGCCACCGGCTAACAAGGTTTCAATTTGAGCTTGAAACCCAGTCTCACTATGGGTTATTAAACCACGCAACAAGGCATCACTACCTGTATTGATCCAATAAGGACGAGGAAATCTATCGCTACTCGCCAGAAAATTCAGCACGGACCAAGGATTATAAATCACCCGGTTCCCAAATAAATAACCATTGTACCAAGTTTTCAAAGCCGCCAATTGGTTGTCAGTCAGAGAAAAATCTTCACTCAATTGTTTGAGTTCGGGAACCAAAAACCCAAAGCAATCTTGAAATTCAGGACGCAGCAGGGGCAACACATCCAGATTATTCAAGCCGGAAAAAATCGAATTAAAGACAAGAGGCAAAATCCCGGTGACTACACCTTTTTCGAGATCAGTATTATCCTTGAGTGCCCCACTGAGCAAATTTAGCATAAAGACAACAATTTCTTCATAGTATCCATATTCATGCCCAGCATGGATGGGCGTATCATATTCGTCAAGTAAGACAATAACCCGTTTTCCGGTTTGTCGGTGAATCCACCGCATTAGAAATTTTAAGGCGTTTTCCAAATCGACAAGATTTCCCCGTTCCTCGGTGATTTTGTCATAATCCTGTTGCTCTTCAGAAACGAGTTTTTCATAAAGGAGAGTTTTGTATTCCAGATACAACTTTTTTAACTGGCGGCGAATCAGATAAATACATTGTTCCGCCGCGCAACCGATACCAGCGCAATGTCCCATCCCCAAACGCTGCAACCGCGACTTTA
>LUTY01001489.1 GCA_001640045.1 Candidatus Thiomargarita nelsonii
AGTTGGAACACGAATATCACCAGTATAGCAATCCGCACTCTTCTCGTGGGAAGGTGATAGATTAAATCACGAACCTAAGTAATGATATCAGTAAGTTTATGATTATGTCAAAAAATGTTCAAGTGGATCAAGTTATAAGTATTCAGGTAATGAGTATAAATACTATTAATGAGACTGAGAGAGGTTTGAAAGCTTGAGGTGATAAAACGTCAAGAACGGGGATGAAATGCGTTATTTAATGGGCGGGTAGTATTTTTGGATCGCTTTACATGGCAGTATTCACAAAGGTATTTGGCTCGTTGTCGTATAAGTATTCTGATTTGTTGGGACACCATTGGGGTTGAGCGGCTAGTTGTGCATTAATCAAGGTAAAAATGCGTGAAAGTTCAGAAATTCCAGCTAATTCGGTTTGTTCTTCTTCCGTTAACAAATCCGCTTTTTTTTTCTCTAATAGATTTTCTAGGCGAGATTGTAACTCATCCGTAAATCTAAAGAGATACATGTCACCAAATTGACGGAGGATGATTCCAGAAGACATAAAATGTGAGGGTTGAACCATTAATTGAGTCATAAAAACGTCCGTCCTCAATGTGTAAAAAGACACCTAACATCAAAATAAAAAAATCAACTAAGTTTTTTGTGGTTTCGTGATACGAACTAACTGTTTTTTGATTTGAGAAGTCTCGCTTAGTTTTGTATGAATAATCTGAGCCAATTGTAAATAATTGCGATTTTCGGTACATAAGATAATACCGCAATGATTAGGATTGTCGCGGTGCAATTTGAAAAAATCCTTATCAAAGGTAATGACAGCACGTTCTAGGGAAATGGCGAATGACAACACTTCTGTATCTGCTATGCCTTTACCGGATTTGCTAACATCGTGAGTAGTTTAATCATGGTCAAAACGGTGTTGATAGGCAATTTATTGCTCAATTTCGTCTTTGTGATTGTTGTAGTAATTCCATGCCGCCTGCAAATCATTTAGGGTGAGACTCGGATAGTTCCGTAATAATTCTTGGTTTGAGGCACCTTGGTTATGAAAAGACACTAATAACCATACTGGTATTCGCGTATTGCGAATATGTGGTCTACCAAAACACACCTCTGGCGTACTTTGAATCACCGATTCTGTTGGAATGGATTGGCGTTCACTTTTAAACAGAAGGTATTCAACAAAATTGAGGACTTCTGATTGAAGTGTTAGCGGTAATTTTTCTAAGTCTTCATTAATTCTTTCAACAATATTCATATTTCAGTTATCAAGAGAAATAGATTTTTAAAGCCATAAAAATATAAATTATACTATACTCAGCACGGGCACAACTTGCGCTTTTGTCATGGATACCAACGGGAGAAATCTTATAATATTTCGGGATATTTGTCTGGTTCTTTGAGAAAATATGGATTGATTAGGATAGTTTGGGGCAAAATGATGACTTTTTTCCTCACCAAAAGCCCGGATATTAGCACCACGACGATGATGATAATGGTAGCATTCATGGCCATAATTTGGGTATTTTACCCGTTCATTGACTAATAAATTTAGCGTTTCTGTACCTGATTCATAGTGATACAATAGTCCTAGAATTTGACCCGGTACCTATACTCACCTATTCAGGAAGATATGCTTCAAGCCCCAGTTTTTTAATAACAGTACGGTTGTTATTATCAAGTACCATAACTTCTTCAATATTAAAAAGACGTAACCGACTTTTCAGCTTACTATTAAGTATATCTTTCAAAGCAACCAGATGATGTGCATTGTCATGTACATTGATGTCCCCTCTCATTATGATAAATACTTCTATTGAATTAGGAGGTGTATGAAAAGAACCGGGAACATCCTTACACAAATAACCATTTGGTAGCCATAAACTTGCTAACATCATCATACTATCAATCACCTTGCCAGTCAAATCTTCGATCACGGTTTGTTCCGGTGCTTTGTTCCATATTTCCATGAGAACAAATGTCTTCTCCGTGTCGAAACCACCTTTTAGCCAACAAAAGTCCATTTCTTTAATGCCAGTCCCACTTAGCTTTTGGTAAGTCTTCAAACTTTCAAAGCGGAAATGTTGCTTGTCAGGCATGTTAACGGAAATGCCAGATTCAGTGTATTCAACTGTTTGTTTTCTTGTTTGTTTCTTTCGTTTACTCATGGACACTACTTTTAATCCTTAAGTTTGCTTTTCGTCAGATATAGCTCAACGTCCTCTTGATAAAGTGCCACTGACTGCTCGACGATTGGATTATCTGGCAATCCGTCTTTCAAATGGTGGAAAGACGCTACGGTTTCCGCGTCAAGACTACGAAGATCTATCAATAAGAAATCTTTATCATGCCGTCTGGCAAGTTGTTCTAAACGTTTCAAAACAAAATAACTGTGAGTTGAAAGATAGACTTGAATACCGCTCTCACTGAGTTGGTACAGAAAATCCGCTAATAGCACTATTGCCTTTGGATGTAAATTGACTTCCGGTTCATCTACAAATAACACGCTGCTTATATGTTCATTAAGCATCTCGTTGTGCATCAAACGGTGCAAAATACCTATCTTTCTAATTCCTTCAGCGATTTGGTGAACATTGTACTTTTCTGAGCCTCGCACAAACCAAATACTACCGTCTTTTTCAACAACTATCTCACTCTCACCGGTGGCTTCACTCAAAGAATGCCATACAGCCTGATGCTGCAACTGTCCGCTATTGCGTGTTGCCGGTTGACGAAAATCTCGCACTAAATCTAGGTAAGTATCGTCAAAGGCTGGAATTTCCTTATCCTCACGAGTCGCTACGATGGCATCAAAAATGGAAAGTATTTCTTTAGGTGGCAAAAAAATCGCTTTGACTTTTTCTAAGTTATTGAGTTCTGAACTAAAAGACAATTTTTTAATTTGGCTTTTCGTTTTCTTACCAAACTCAAATTGCAACTCTTTTCCTTGTATCTGCACGTTGACTTTTAATCGGTTTGTACCAAGGCTCACCAAATGTCCAAGTTCCATATTCTGTGGCAAAAATACCCACTGCAACTTTTTGGCTAAATTCATTGCAAATTGTGGCGAAGGTGTACCAACGCTTTTTTTCTGATATTCTTCTAAACTACGCACTATGGCATAAAGCAGTTTGAGCAGATGCGTTTTTCCGGTATCATTTTCACCAATGATGACATTCAACGGTGCGTGGGGTTGCCCAGACAGAGAACGAAATATGGT
>LUTY01001482.1 GCA_001640045.1 Candidatus Thiomargarita nelsonii
GTATGACTCAATGCTTCCGCTATCAAAATTAGCGTTTATCTCTATAGCTTGAGCCCTGACATTTTCTCCAGAAAAGAGAGCAAATATAAAAGCTATAGACAGTAATATATGCACAGAACCTCTTATCGTTATTCCTAAGCTCTTCATTGAGAATTCCCTCCATTTATTGGTGCTGTCTCTAATCTTGCCGGCTCTTTGTCATTTCGACGCGAGCTTGTCATTTCGACGCGAGGAGAAATCATAAACGTCGGCAACTCGATTTCTCCTCGCGTCGCAACGAAGATCGCTACGCTAAATGACTATTTTAGGGTGAAAAAAGACTTGAACATTTGACGCCAATTTAAAACCCCAGTGTGTTCACGAAAAACCTCCGAGGTTTTGGAAACCTCGGAGGTTTGGGTACAAACATTTTTCTGAACGTCTATAGATTACTTCGCTGAGACTCTTATCTCGTCAATGTAAACGTCATCCCGGTTACCGCTGGCATCATTCATGAACCTTATCTTCAGGTTTGTTGGGAAATTGTAGTTTGCTTCATCAATATACACTTTCTTATTGTAAAATGTGTTGTTATTGAAATCAGTACCTCTGGCATAGGCTGCCACTGTGTGCCATGTTGAGCCGTCATAGTACTGAACCCAGAAGTCCTCACCATTTTCCATGCTCACAGCCTTGAACCAAAAATCAACCTCAATTTGCGTGTAACCGGGAGTATTTACATCTACGACATTGGTGTAGTAAAAAGATGATGAAACGCCACTGTTATCCTGGATATT
>LUTY01001483.1 GCA_001640045.1 Candidatus Thiomargarita nelsonii
TGTCGGATAATATCTAAGAATCTGCTGGCAAATATGCCTAATAATAATATAGTTAGGTGTCATAAGAAATGCATATATTAGTAATCGTAGTTCTTTTAGCAATTGTAGCGTTAATATTACTATCTCAAAAAAAGAAGGTGCCGCCTATTGAAACCGTCGGTAGCAAATACGAAAAAGAAATTACCGCGAATTCGTTTGAAGAAATGGTAGTAGAAACCTCGAATACTACGCCCGTACTAGTGGACTTTTATGCAAATTGGTGTCAGCCATGTCGTTACTTAACCCCTCTGCTATCGGAAATGGCGAGCGAGTATCAAGGCACTTTTTTACTTGCAAAAGTTGATGCCGAGAAAAACCAAACGCTGAAAATGAAATATAGTATTGACGCCTTTCCCACAGTTATTCTCTTTAAAGAAGGAGAGGTTATAGAGAGATTTACTGGCGTAAAATTAGAACATAGTGTGCGCTTCACACTTGCTAAACATGGAATACACGCCAATGAACAGCGCACCTAACAAGGCAAATCAACTCGGATGTATTTTTCGCTGCCGCTCAAAATTCACCGGTTATTTGCAACGTTAGGTTTAAGGAAATACCGTGCCTAAAAAGCAAAGATCATTAAACCAAGTAAAAGAAGATATTTCTGTTCGGGTTTTGCGAGAAAAGCTACCTAAAGAGTGGGTGGTTCACAGCTATGGGGCTGACTATGGTATTGATTGTGTCGTTGAGCTGTTTGACTTTGTAGATGAAGAAAAGACTATCGCAGAAACACTAGG
>LUTY01001484.1 GCA_001640045.1 Candidatus Thiomargarita nelsonii
TCATGATGACTATGGGTGAGCAAAATATCAGTGATTTGGAGGTCTTGCTGTTTGGCAAGGGCAATCACTTTAGGCACTTCCCAAGCGGGATCGACTATGGCGGCTCTTTTGGAACTATGGTCTTGAATGATATAGATAAAATTTTCCATGGGGCCTAATTCTAGGGCATGGATAGAGAAAGGTTGAGTATTTTTCATAATTTTTCCTTGGCCCAGACCTCAGAGGTTTTCAAAACCTCTGAGGTCTTTATAGCTCGACATTTTTCTGATCTAAATGACTTAAATCTCCCCAGACTTCTAACATCCAATTTTGATCTTGGTAAGAAAAAACATTGACACTACTATTTAACGAAAAAAATCGGTGCTCCGCGTCAAAAGGAATACCCAATGTATGCAAAAAAAGGTGCCGCAAAACGCCTCCATGTGTGACGACTAAAATTCGCTTTCCAAGATGTTTTTGGGCTATTTTTTCAAGACATTTGATAGAACGCTCACTCAATTGCTTCAGACTTTCTCCCTCTGGAATCACATAGTTGGCATCATTCGCCTTGTAAGAACGGAATGCGTCTGGAAATTTCCTTTTCAATTCTCGTTTGAGCACCCCCTGAAAAATACCGAGATGCCTTTCGCGGAGACAAGGTTCAACTAAAATCGCTTGCCCATTTTTGTCTGAAATAGCGCGTGCTGTCTCATACGCTCTACTCAAATCACTACTATAAAGTGCCGCAAAGTGTTGTGATTTAAAACGCTGAGCTAATGCTTGCGCTTGAGCGAGC
>LUTY01001485.1 GCA_001640045.1 Candidatus Thiomargarita nelsonii
CGCCAATGAATCCTTATCACCCTTCGGACTAAAAACCATTTCCTCAATTGCCGCCTGTGCCAGTGCCTTAAATAACAAAGAGTAATTTTTGTTGTAAAATTTAGCATTGGCTATACGTGTTTCATTAAATTGAGCCCCTAAAAGAATGGCGTAGCGCAAATCCGTTCTAACCAACCATGCCCAATCAAAACGACTGTCCTCAAGAGCCGCCCCACTCAAATTGCAATCAGTCAAATCGGCTCGCGTAAAATTAGCCGCCCTGAAACGGCAGCCACTACCATCCGCCCTTTGAAAATCGGCCTTGGTAAAATTGCAATTATCAAAATCACAATTGTTAAAAACAGTCTCAATCAATAAAGTGTTAGAAAAATCACACAGATCAAAATGAGCGTTTGAGATTGTGCATCTGACTAACGCGGCACAAGAAAAATCAAGCTCACGAAAATGACAATCAGATAAAGCCGCATCCACCAATTCCAATTGTTTGCCTGATGAATCAATTTGTTCTGCAAGCCATATTTTATGTTCTGCCAGCAATTGATTGAGGGGCTCCCCGCCAATGAGAGTTTTCATTTGATACCTACTGAGTGTTTAGTCATTGATAATATCAACATTTTTCAATTTATTGGGATCAATCTTTTGCTGCAATTCTGCCGATTTTTGCAAGAAATATTGAGTCAAGTAGTAGGCTGACTATGATTTTAGCCCAATAGAAAATGTTATCAGATTTTATGGTTTTGAATTCAACACATTTACAGATTAGCTTATCCCTAGC
>LUTY01001486.1 GCA_001640045.1 Candidatus Thiomargarita nelsonii
TCACAGCGAGAAATCGCGGCGGTGTTAGCGCACGAAGTCAGTCATATTGCTAATGACTTCAGGCACTGCACCCCACAAGTTCGTTTTCCCTTGGGAAGAGCGCTCATCACACAGTTCCCCCATTACCGACGAAGGGGTGATGGGATAGATGGCGATGACCTCGTTCGTCTTGTGTGCAACATAAGCGGCCGCCTCGTTACCGTCAATAGTAACTATATGTGGATTTGACAAGTTAGCCTCCAAGACTCTAGATAGTCGAATAATAAAAACCGGAAACGAAATAGGTCTCTAAGTAAAAAAACTATTTTGTTTAATCATAATTAATAATTAGGTTATCTATTAAAAACAATTTGGCTTGAAATAGCAACGATAATTTTTTAAATTATTATCAGTTCAATGGGTTAAATTCATAATAACATCAATATTATAATTGACTTTTAAGCTGTTTTTGTAACTTTCTTAAAGTCAGGTGCGTGTTGACGCGGGCTAAAACTTCATCTGGTTGAATGGGTTTGGTAACATAATCGACCACTCCAAGTTTAAAAGCGGTTACCTTGTGGTGTCGGCGAACGCTGCCATAAAAATGACAGGCATGTCGCGGGTTTTCTCGTCAGCCTTTAAACGACGGCAGACTTCAAACCCGTCTAATATTAGCATATTATGATATATTATTATAACATACATAATCACTGCGTGCTTGAACGAAAACCATGTGATGTGAAGATGTGTCATTTCGACGACAGGAGAAATCTTTTGGTTGGCTGCCCAGCATCG
>LUTY01001487.1 GCA_001640045.1 Candidatus Thiomargarita nelsonii
TGATCTCAGCCCCCTGTACTAATTCTTCATTATCTTGATCAAAATCCAATTCAGATGCTATGGTAGACGATGTCATTGTGGGTTGGTTAGCGCTGAGTTCCTCAAAAGAGGCCCGTACTTCTCGTACTTCAAAATGCCCTTGGGCCTCTATTTGTATTTCTCCACGACGATCATCTTGATGATATTGTTGAGGGAAAAACCATTTCAACGATTCAATCAAGGATAAAGGTTGTCTTATTCTTCTACGGGATGCGGTCGCAACCCATTCCTTTAAATCAAAAGAGCAACAATAAAGAGATAAGGCTTCTAGCACACTGGTTTTGCCAGCGTTATTCATACCGACTAATAAATTAACCCGCCCCAAATTCTCAAAATTCAAATGACGAAAACCACGAAATTGATGGATATTAATATGTGTCAAGTGGTACATTATCTTTTTTTCCTTGTTGCAAAGCTTCAAAATGTGGTTTGAGTTTATCAATTTAAATTTATGTCATTCTATCATTTTAGCGAGAGTAGGGTGCGTCCCACGCACATTCTTGTAAATTTAATTGTCTGAATCAGAATTTGCATAATTTTAGAATTGACAGAATAAAACCCAATAAAACGACTGAATCCATTCTGAAAATTCTCAAAAATAGGGACAGACCACGTTTTATTCTGTCAATGGAAAACGTGGTATGTCCCCTATTTGTTACACACCCCCGGACTCGTCGTCCCGATGCTGAGGTTGCCGGATTGCTTCTATTAATCACAGATTACACACAATGCCAG
>LUTY01001488.1 GCA_001640045.1 Candidatus Thiomargarita nelsonii
ATCCTCTTCCCCCCAAGGAGCGCAAGGCACGTTCCGTTGGATTGGCAGCCGGAACGCACAAAAAAAATTGCGGTAATAGGCTCAGGACCTATGGGATTAGCTTGTGCTTACGAGTTATTAAAAAATAAGTATCAAGTTGACATCTATGAAAGAGATGATCGCATTGGCGGTATGTCAGCCTCTTTTAACTTTGATGGGCTCAAAATTGAGCAATACAACTTTTAGATCTAGACGACGAAAAAATGGCTGAAAAAATCGCCATACAAATCGTTGACTTGGAATATGAATTGAGCACTCAGCAAAAGCTGTTTGAGGACTATAACAGCACTATCAATAGCTTAAACCAACATATCCGTGAGGCGGAACGCCAGATCAAGTTAATGGAGCACGAAATCAGTGTCGTAAAAACGACAGAGCGTGTGCAAAAAGCCAATCTGGTTGCCACTACAAACGCACTAGATGCCGCCAGCGAATCGCTTGAACGCATTAAAAATAAACAGCAGCAAAAATCTGACAAAATGGAGGCGGCGATGGAGTTGGAGCGAGAAAAATCAGGCAGAGATTTAGAGGCGGGTATTATGGAAGGCAAACTATCTAGCTATTTGGTGCTAGAACGGATTAAAGCTAAACGGGCGGAGAAAACGGAGTGATTATGACCCCACAGCAATATATAGGCTACGGCGCATTGGCAATTATCGCACTCTATCTGGCTTATGTTGTTTCTACGAGCCTTATTAGCTTATTTGTGGTTTTAATCAAAATTTTCATTTATG
>LUTY01001499.1 GCA_001640045.1 Candidatus Thiomargarita nelsonii
ACCTGGAGGATGTCATGAGAAAATTGCTGAAGCTTATGATTACGATATTTGCCGCCTTGCTGTTTTCAGTGTCTGCTCTCGCCCAAAAGGGGACGGGCGAGGCCACTGGTATCGCCCAGCAGGCGGTGAAACCCCCTGTCATCACCTTATCGGGAAAACTTCTAGAGATTAAGATTGGGCCTTGCGAAAACACCACAGGTTGGTCTGCCACAGGCACGCATCTGATCATGCAAAGCAAGGATGGGGCAAAGCTCAATATTCATCTTGGGCCTACAAGTGCGGTTGAGCATGTAATTGACCAGCTTGCCATCGGACAGTCCTTGACCTTTGATGCCTTTCGCACCGAACGATTGCCTGACAATGCCTATATCTTGAAATCACTGATCCTGGATGGTAAGGTTATCCATCTGCGCGACAAGAATCTGCGTCCGAATTGGGCCTATGCTCGGGGCAAGGGACGTGCTCAAGGTATGAGCCAAGGACGAGGTAGGTGGGGTCCGTGCTGGTAGATTTAGGTTAATATCTTTTGCCTGATAATTAACTTGACAATGTTACATTAGGATATGCTAATATTCAAGGCGGCAGGATTGACAGTGCCTTTTCGAGTTTTATCCCTAAAAGAGAAAGCCGCAAAACCTGCATGAGGATTTAAATGTGACATTGCCAAGTTAATGGTTAGGCAGCAAATGTGCTGATTTTTTTATTCAGTGTCCACTGGTAAGAGAGGTCCTACTATAGTTATGAACTATCCTGAGTTTTACAAACGAGTTCGCTCGACTATGATTCAGTACTCAAAGGAAAGCCCCGACACGATGGCCGCCTTCATGCAATTGCACCAGGCTGGAACCACCGAGGGCATTTTAAGCGCCAAGGTCAAAGAGCTCATAGCACTTGGAATCGCCATTACTGTTCGCTGCGATGGCTGTATCGCATTTCATGTTCATGATGCCCTCGTCGCTGGAGCCAAGCATGAGGAGATCGTGGAAGCAATTGGCGTGGCAATTACGATGGGTGGTGGTCCATCAGTCATCTATGGCTCTCAAGCACTGGAAGCTCTAAAGGAATTCGAGGCCAAAGGAATGAAATAAAGAGCCAGCTTCGCCATTATCAGAGTAAAGAATATGCACAAAAACAAGCAATCAACAAGGTCTTTAGTAGCCTTTCTCGTTACTTGGTCGTTTATAGTACTTACTGTTACTGGAATTGTGCGGCGATAAATGCCCGTTTCCAGTAAGCGCAATAATTTAACCTGCAAATTTAACGGAATATCTCCGACTTCATCAAGAAACAATGTACCACCTCGTGCTGCTTCAACTAAACCTTGTTTGCGAGTATAGGCACCCGTAAACGCGCCTTTTTCATGCCCAAACATTTCACTTTCAAACAAATTCTCTGATAAACCAGAACAATCAACCGGTATAAAATGCCCTTGTGCTCGATTGCTAGCAATATGTATTGCTTGCGCTACTAATTCTTTACCCGTCCCAGATTCACCAAGTAGTAAAACGCTGGTTTCACTGGGTGCCACGCGGGAAATCTGCGCCAACATACGGTTAAAGGCTTTACTGCGCCCCACCAAATTTTGACTCTGCGTTTGTGTACTCGTCACTTTGGTAGAGTGCATGATTTCAAGCAAGTAAACTATTTCAGTTTTGTCATTGTATATCGGCAATGTTTGTATATTGACATGAGTTTCACCGTGCGGTGTATGGTGCAAGTGTAGCACTTGCTGTGGTTGTCCGGTTTCTAAGGTAGCTTTTAACGGGCAACTTTCTCCCGCTTGATCACATGGAACCTTGTAGTGATGGGAGGCTTCATAGCAAAAATGATGCTTAAGTAAATATTCTTCGCCATAGTGCTGCTGATAGGCAGTATTGGCTGCTAAAATGTGGCAATCCCGACTGAGTAAGATGGCAGGCTCAGGAAAACCTTGTAGTAGGGTTTTGATTTCCGCAGAAATCGTCGGCAAACGAGACATTGTTCAGTTATCAGTTTATTTTGGTAGGAGTCGGCCAGATTTATCTTGGATGTCATTTATGACAGTCATAAATCAAGACAGTATGACATCATTGTCTGGATGCCAAGCACTTTGTTCAAGTATTAATTAAAAAATCACTTTAAAAATAATTAGTTAATTTTTAAAATTCGTTGGCACATATATTGCATATACCTGTTCTGTTTGTTTGTCAGAGATGAGGTTTTTAAGATTGAAATTACGTTTTATTAGATAAATCGAATATTCACTCCCCGTCGTTTGGAGGATTATTGATTATCACATTTGCTTTAGCGGCGCATCATTGTTTAGGGGCTGAGTCTGAATCAGACAGTCAAAATTAAGCTTCCAAGTTCAAGCTTTTTAACAAAATAGTAACTCGATGATCAAGTTGTTGCGTGAGTACAGCTAATGCTTGACAACGACGTTTGTTGAAATGTTTTATTCGTTGTCAACCATTAGTTGTACTCACCACCGCGACAAAAAAAATAGAAATTATTAAGGAAAAACTAATGAAAAAGATTGTATTAACGGCAAACGATAATATCGGTTTGGACGGCACTATGGCCATGCACTTCGGACACTGTCCGTACTATGTGGTAGCGCATGTTCATGAAGACAATCGCGTGGAAAAGGCGGATGTGTTGGAAAATCCATATTTGGATGGACATCAACCAGGGCAAATTCCACAGTTCATCAAATCCCTTGGTGCAGACGTGATCATTGCAGGTGGCATGGGAGCCAAGGCCATCGACTGGTTCAAACGGCTCGGTATTGAAGTGATCACCGGGGCGCGGGAAGGCGTGGGTGCAACCCTTGATGCCTATCTCTCTGGCACCATGACGGGTGCTGCCGGCTGTAATCACGAACATTAAAGTTCAAGCCACGGACGAAGGCATGGATGCCGCAGTAGACTCTCATTTCGGACGATGCTGAAAATTGTAAGCTAATGTAAACAACGAGTGATGAGATAAATTCTCTTACAAAAAAGTCTCTTTCAGACATAAACGGCTTACAAAGTTTTGCTTTAATATCGCCAAGGAAGTTAATTGCTCCACAGCGTTGGCTACCTGAGAGAAATTATCAAATTGATCAACTTCAAAACCACAATCGACTGCTACCTGGAGGATGTCATGAGAAAATTGCTGAAGCTTATGATTACGATATTTGCCGCCTTGCTGTTTTCAGTGTCTGCTCTCGCCCAAAAGGGGACG
>LUTY01001490.1 GCA_001640045.1 Candidatus Thiomargarita nelsonii
TCTTCAATATACCGCGAGTGCTCATTGTCGTGACAATAGAGACACAGCAGCTCCCAATTGCTGCCGTCGGGCGGATTGTTGTCGTGATTGTGGTCCTTGTGATGGACCGTGAGTTCACGAAGATTTGTGCTGGAAAATTCGCGTCCACAACGCCCACATACCCAGGGATAGAGCTTTAGTGCTTGTTCCCGATAGCCCTGCTCCCTGAGCTTTTGGTTGTGCCGAGCCTCAGCGACAACCTTGTCTAGCTTGTCAATATCTGGTTCTATCTTCTTTAATGACATACGTCCCCCCTTGAGTAGCCCGATTTCCACAGGCTTAACCTAAAATATACACCGACTTCAATTTGATGTACTTGGAGTCCAAAGCTTTAGCTTTGGTAAAGCTTTGGACTCCAAAATACATTAAAACATTTTTCTTGCCCCAATTTCTGGGCTTGTAAGTTCTCCAGCCTCTAAACCTCAGAGGTTTTTGAAACCCCTGAGGTTTGGCGTCCCGCCCCTTCGTTTGGGACAAAATTTATCTGGAGGGTTTTATTCGGTTGTACTTGCTTGTTGCAGGACGCGGAGCGTCCAAGCAGGCATTCCCACGCTGAGCGTGGGAACGAGAAAGACTTTTGATTTAGATATTTATGTATAACGATGAGCGCAGAGCGTGGGAACGAGAAAAAAATCTATTTCTGTCTGATTGAACCTTGCATATGCGCCAACAAAGGCTCAAAAAACGTCTTAGCCTAACGTTGTGGATGTTTTATATTACTTTGAAGCAGATGA
>LUTY01001491.1 GCA_001640045.1 Candidatus Thiomargarita nelsonii
GCCTCCCAAGGCGAGAGTTTTGATTTTTTCAAACGTTCATTCTTTGGTGCTAACACAGCCACAGTCTTATCACCTCGTGTGATTCCAATCTGTGTACCAGTCTCTTCTATAAGATGAATCAGAGTCGATAAGTTTTTGTGTGTCTCAGTAATCGAATATTTTTGCATAATATTAACCTCTCTGCCATTGCTTATAGTAATTTGCATATAAATTTTATAAAAAAAGACTAGCATTTGTCAAGTCATAAATCATACGGGCCTTATCAGTGATCAATCTAGGATTTTTGAGCTTTTTTGACAAAGGCATTCATTTATAGAAACTTAGGTGGTAAGTCATACGGGCAGTCATTCTAATTGTCTTGTTTTTATCTCAAATGGATAAACATTGATAGACAGAGGCACAAAGCATCAGGTGGATACGCTATCGCTACAGGCTTTAAGGTCAATGCCATTAAGTTTAAGTTAATGGCATTGGATCTACAGGTGGTCTGAAATAAAACGGAGTTTTTTTCGGTACGATAAGAAATCAGCTATAGTTTAGGTAGCCATCATATAATTTTTTCCTTCCAGCTAGTCTAACCTTTAAAGTGCCCTTAGCATTCTCCTTAATAAAGTCTATCAATCTACCTAAATCCTCATAAGGATCAAGACAGGGCGGGCCTCTGTAGATACTCTCAAAACAATCTTGAATTATCCGTTGTTGAAATCTATTGATTTCTGCCTTGCTCAATTCTCTCTCTTCAAAGTTTCTATAAGATTCCCAATTATAGCTTG
>LUTY01001492.1 GCA_001640045.1 Candidatus Thiomargarita nelsonii
GAAACGGCAAAATCTCAGTTACATGCCAAACGTGTGATATGCAGTGGTCATGATTCCTCTGAAATAGTTTATGCCTATTTAAGGTTAGGAACAATGGCTTATGATCAGAGCGATGAAACCAAGCTCAATCAAATGTTGATCTGTGCTGAAGAATATAGCCAGTATTTCCAGAAGCTTTATGGAAATACGAATAACGCTGCCGAAAACTATATAAACACAGCTGCCTACCTATGGTCATATGGATATGATATGGCGGGTTTTTTAAGATTGTCTAACAAGGCTAAAGATATTTTAGAAGAATTACTAAAGGATGGGGCAGATACGGGTGGTTATTCACAGTTTGACATTCTCTCCACAAAAGCCGTGCTTGAGAGAAATCTTTTAGAAGCCTACATCATAGCTGATCAAAACTTAGAATTTATTGAGACGCTTGAAAGTCTGGATAAGAATCCAAATATCAGCGAGAGTTATAGAGTCATTATAGAAGTTTTGAATGCCATACGCTTGATGCGTAAAAAGGATTATAAAAAAGCGCAACAAGTGTTGCAGTCTATTATTGTTAAGTTGGAACAAACAGCGGAATATATATGTCACTGGGAATGGAGTGGTTTGATACAATGGCTGAATGAAGAACATTCTCCTGATTTGGTCGAAACGAATGCTCAAATCAAGCTGGTTATAGAAGCCATGGACTGTGATATCAGCGATCAATCTGAAAGGTTGAAAAAATTGCGTGCGGTTGCTAAGTGGTTAAAACGAGTACAGTGAGAATA
>LUTY01001493.1 GCA_001640045.1 Candidatus Thiomargarita nelsonii
CACATCTCAAATCTACACCGACATCAAAAAGGTGCGTGGGACGCACCCTACGCTCGTTCAAAAGGTGCGTAGGACGCACCCTACAAAACCTTAAAAATGGATTTGTGTCTAACGATGAGCGTGCCAGTGTGGGAACCAGGAAAATGTAATTTTTAGCCAAGTTTTTTTTGAAAATGGTGTCAGTTATTTGTGAGCAATCTTGACAAATAACACAAAAATTAGCAATCCTGAAAAACCAGTACTCGTGATTATTGGTTTAGTTTGGCTCCCTCGTTAAAACCTCCGCATGTCACCTTTATCCCAGCCATGACAGAATTTTCCGATAATAGCAATCAGGGAAAACCATGAATCGTGGTTACTGGCTACTGATTACATGATGAAATCCAAAGCCCCCATCAACTGTTTCCTTGCGACGCTGATGAATAACGACTTAGGCTGAGCGAGCGTAGGGTGTGTCCTACGCACCCTCTTTCCACGCACCTCAAATCTACACCGACATCAAAAATGTGCGTGGGACGCACCCTACGCTCGCGTAGCTCGCTCCGCAGACACGCATCGATCATTGTGCAAGTGAACCTTGCAATCCA
Organism: Candidatus Thiomargarita nelsonii; assembly: GCA_001640045.1. Lineage (GTDB taxonomy): Bacteria > Pseudomonadota > Gammaproteobacteria > Beggiatoales > Beggiatoaceae > Thiomargarita > Thiomargarita nelsonii_A. The sequence continues at coordinate 588 of LUTY01001493.1, forward strand.
ATAAAAATCATCCAAGTTTTTGCCAAAAGGTGGTTTATCGTCGTGACTAATTCATGTTATGCGGTATAAGAGTCATTTTGTCCAGTCCCGAAGAGCGAAAATTGCTATAAAACTCTTTAATAACAGCGAGCATCAGATCACTCGTAACTAAAACGGCTTTATTCCTTATGGCAGTCGTAGCGATG
>LUTY01001494.1 GCA_001640045.1 Candidatus Thiomargarita nelsonii
CTGAACATCGCAATATGAGTGCTGTACGCCTGATTGCCAAAATGCCAACCATTGCGGCTAACAGTTATAAGTATTTGATTGGTCAACCTTATGTTTATCCTCGCAATAATTTAAGTTATGTCGCCAATTTCATGCACATGATGTTTTCTGTGCCGAAAAAGGAATATCAATTTAATGAAACGGCCATCAAAGCTTTGGAAATCATGCTCATTTTGCATGCTGACCATGAACAAAATGCGAGTACTTCAACAGTACGCTTAGCGGGTAGTTCACAAGCCCATCCTTTTTCTTGTGTAGCGGGGGGAATTGCAACCTTGTGGGGACCGGGGCATGGTGGTGCCAATGAGGCGGTCATTCGCATGTTACAACAAATTGGGGAGCCAAAAAACATCCCGCTTTATATTAAGAGGTTTAAGGATAAGAAGGATCCGACACGATTGATGGGTTTTGGGCATCGTGTCTATAAAAATTATGATCCGCGTGCCAAAATTATTCGGAATGTTTGCCACACGCTATTGCAAGAGTTGGATGCTACACAGCAACCCTTATTTGAAGTTGCGATGGAATTAGAACGGATTGCGCTTTCGGAGGATTATTTTATTGAGCGTAAGTTGTATCCTAATGTGGATTTCTATTCTGGGATGATCATGAGTGCATTGGGCCTTCCTTTGAATATGTTCACGGTTATGTTTGCCGTTGCACGGACGGTTGGTTGGATTGCACAATGGACGGAGATGATGGAGGCACCTGATATGAGGATTGGTCGTCCGCG
>LUTY01001495.1 GCA_001640045.1 Candidatus Thiomargarita nelsonii
AATTAGCAAAAAAAATGGGGCAAGCTGATTCCAACCGTTCGCAAAAAAAGGAGAATAGCGGGCTGGGAAATTGGGAAAAAATGGTCTATAGTGTCGATATTCATTGGTTTGGTTATATCGAAGCCTTGCTGCTTATGATGATTCCCGCTTATTTTTTGTTTTTTGATCCCAATTTTTTATATAAGTTTCTGGAAAAGATTGATTTTTTGAATCCAGCGTATGTAGAAATCGCTTGTTCTGGATTGTTAGTGTTAGGCATTTTGGTATTGCAACATCGGTTGTTGAGACAATTCACCACCATTTTGATGATTACTTCCCACCGAACTATTAGCAAATTTGGTTTGATTTTCAGAAAAAATATTGAAATCACTCATGCTCAATTTGAAGAGATTCAAATTAAACAGAGCATTTTGGGCAAAATTTTAGATTTTGGTACAATCAAAATGAGAGAGAGAAGTGGGATCGGTAGCAGCAAAATAAAAATACAGGTGAGCAAGGTTGCGTCGCCTTATGAATTTAAAAAACAGTTGATGCGTATCATAAGACATAATGCTTTCCATCGTATTTAGGTGTCCGAGATAAATCTTGGACTTCGTTTTAAAAAAAAAGGTAAATTCTATGCGCCCCAGTGGTCGAACACCCAATGAACTTCGTGAAATTAAGTTGACACGTCATTATACTCGATATGCGGAAGGTTCCGTTTTAGTCGAATTTGGACAAACTAAAGTTTTATGCACCGCGACTGTTGAGGAGCGTGTTCCTCGATTTTTGA
>LUTY01001496.1 GCA_001640045.1 Candidatus Thiomargarita nelsonii
GCGAGAAGGCTTTTTAAAAAAGGCAAAAGTGTCTACCTCTGGTGATGATGTCCGCGAAGGTTTGATAGCAGTATTATCGGTAAAAATGCACGATCCCAAATTTTCTTCACAATCCAAACACAAATTGGTATCGAGTGAAGTCAAAAGTGTGGTGGAGTCGATAGCTGCCGAAAAAATAGACGAATTTCTGCTAGAAAAGCCCCAAGAGGCTAAAAGCATCGCTAGCAAAATCATTGATGCCGCCCGTGCCAGAGAAGCCGCCCGTAAAGCCCGTGAAATGACACGGCGCAAAGGTGCGTTAGACATTGCGGGATTGCCGGGGAAATTGGCAGATTGTCAGGAGAAGGATCCGGCTTTGTCGGAGTTGTTTTTGGTGGAAGGCGATAGTGCAGGGGGCTCGGCCAAACAAGGCAGAGATAGAAAATACCAAGCCATTCTACCCTTAAAAGGTAAAATCTTAAACGTCGAAAAAGCCCGTTTTGACAAAATGATCTCTTCTGCTGAAGTGGGCACTTTAATTACCGCCTTAGGCTGCGGCATCGGCAAAGAAGAATATGATCCCGACAAATTGCGCTATCATCGCATCATTCTCGCGGCTGATGCAGACGTAGATGGTCAACACATCAGGACTTTATTATTAACGTTTTTTTACCGGCAAATGCCCGAACTCATCGAACGGGGACATATTTATATCGCTCAACCGCCCCTGTATAAAGTCAGCAAGGGCAAACAAGAGCGCTATGTCAAAGATGACGCTGTGCTCAATGAACA
>LUTY01001497.1 GCA_001640045.1 Candidatus Thiomargarita nelsonii
ATAGATTTCATTAGATACAATGTGCGAATCTTCTTTCCACTTGTGTTTGCTGATTCCAGTAGCCATTATTTCACCAACCATTCTTTGGTAATACGCTCGACTATCATTCTTAATGTGACAACCATCACATTATCTGAACTTTCTTCTAAATAACTGTAATCATCCCACATTGAACCGAGCAACAACCCTGGTCCATCATTAACAAAGATTACTTTTGTATTCAGGTTTTTCTTTGACGAATATTCTAAAATTTCTCTGGCGGCGTGGGAATAACCTCCAGTTCGATCATCTTCTTGTGCGCCACCTCGATCTGAATCATATCTAGCAAATCCTACTGCTAAGATTTCATCACCATTCTTAATGATGAAATCAGCAGGTCTGTCAGGTTTTGTATAATTCTCAAATATCTCACCAAGTAAAATATCTCGACCTGCTCGCTCAGGCCCTGATATATCAAACTCAGGAAACCTATTCCTAAGTAACTCAAACATTCGCTCCGTAAGGTCATAGCCTTTTTGCCCACGATCCTTATATTCCCATAGGATAGCACATAGAGCTTCATCGGGCATTGGCCTACTTACAAATGCTTTTTGAACTTCAACTATAGGCCGAAATCCCTTTCCAAATTCATCGCAAATCCACTGCGCTTTAGTTTTCTTTTTTAGCATTTCAACAGGCGTGGAAGGGCTTACATACTTTCGAAAGACTCTTGCCAGTTGTATTCTCATCCATGGCTGTGTTATTTCAACAGTCTGCATGAAAAGCCTACTT
>LUTY01001498.1 GCA_001640045.1 Candidatus Thiomargarita nelsonii
AAAGCACTCAAAAGCAATGGATAGACATATTCCTGCTCGCTATTCTGCTTATCCAATGAAACGCAGCTCCAAAATGACCCTGACTTTAATTTGATTTTTGTCTCACCGGCTCACGCCTCGGCAGGCGATTGAAACCAATAAGTAATGTCGGTAACAAAATAAGCGCGTCTCACCGGCTCACGCCAAGGCAGGCGATTGAAACGATGATGCCCCAGTCTTGACCACAACTTTTTTTATCTCACCGGCTCACGCCTCGGCAGGCGATTGAAACTATGTCAGTTCCATTCATTATTAACCTTTATGAAAACCTAGTAACATGTAAGCAATTGAAAACATTAATACTAACTATAGTACAACGGATTAACGGAATAAACGGGTTAATCCGTTGTACTATAGTTAGTATTTCAGAAAATAGGTGTCCTTGATTTAATTCAGACGTCTGAATTAAATCAAGGACGCCTTGCCAACCTATTTATCTGAAAAGCTATAGATACTAAAAAGTTATCCGAAGTTTTCAGAGCCTTTGTTAATAAGTCTCACCCACTCACGCCAATGCAGGCGATTGAAACTTAGAAATCTCTACCGACACCTCCTGTACGTATCTCTCACCGGCTCGCGCCGAGGCAGGCGATTGAAACGGAACCGATGCCCCCGCCGGCTATGTCCCACAAAGTCTCACCGGCTCACGTCGAGGCAGGCGATTAAAACGTAACACTTATCGGGTGTGGCCGCTAGTTGAGTTGGTCTCACCAATTCACGCCGATGCAGGCG